>JBLNEL010000530.1:0-4826 GCA_050262615.1 Bacillota bacterium | reverse complement strand
CGGCGCTGTGGCTGATAGAATTGGCTTTAGACGGGCGATTATTCTTGCCTTTGCCCTTTTGTCTATTGGCTACTTTACCCTCGGAGCTTTACCATATAAGACTATGGTAATACCAGCACTTGTAATTACTATGTGCGGGGCCTCTCTGATCAAACCTGTCATTACAGGAACTGTGGCTAAATCGACTAACCCGGATAATCGCGCTAGGGCTTATTCTCTTTTCTATGGCATTGTTAATGTCGGCTCTTTCCTGGGAAAAACTTTCGCTTACCCGCTTAGAATTAAACTTGGACTAGAATCAATAAATTTCTTTTCTGCCTCTATGACTTTCTTGGCTCTTATTGTGGTCTTCTTCTTTTACCGCAATATTAATGTCGCCAATGAGGGTAAAAGCTTTAAAGAAATTTTCAGGGGTATGTGGAAACTTATTACAAACGGCAGACTGATTACTCTTATTTTAATAATTACCGGCTTCTGGATCATTCAATATCAGCTCTATGCAACTATGCCTAAGTACGTCCTTAGAACTGTCGGCAAAACTGCTTCTCCTGAATGGATCGCAAATGTTAATCCCTTTGTTGTAATGACTTCTGTTGTGCTCGTTACCCACCTGATGAGCAAGGTAAAAGCAATTACTTCTATCAGCGTCGGTATGTTTTTGATGCCCGTTTCAGCCCTTTGTATGGCCTCAAGCCCATTGCTTCAGTCTGTAGCTGGTACGGAAATTTCAATCTTTGGACTTTTTACCGCCCACCCGGTTACTGTAATGATGATCGTAGGAATCGTCTTCCAGGGACTGGCTGAATCATTTATTTCCCCAAGATACCTTGAATTCTTCTCCCTTCAGGCTCCTAAGGGCGAGGAAGGCTTGTACCTCGGCTTTAGCTATTTCCATTCCTTTATTGCTTCCCTTACTGGATTTGCTATTTCAGGCTACCTGCTGACTTCTTATGCCCCTGACCCTTCTACTTTAAACGCTGAGCAAATTAAAACAGCTTACGATCATGCACATTATATATGGTACTATTTTGCTGGAATTGGACTTACTGCTGCAATTGCCCTGGTTATTTATAATATTTTCTTTTCTTACAAGGATAGAAAAAATGCCTCTCAGACTGCCTGATTATTATAACTGAGTTTAACTTATACTTTATTTCAAAAGCGGAACCTGTTTCCGCTTTTTTTCCCCCGGATGGAAATTTATCCCCTGATAAAAAAATTAATATATTAAATTATTTATACGATAATTAATTACCGGTTTTCTTATTTTTCTGAACAGCGGAGGAATTATGATAAAAAAATATATCACCAGCGACGAAGCATCCGAAATAATTACACAACTTGGATTGGAATTTGCCGTGATAAGTAACCCCGAGAACGTTTATCCTCCGTTTGAAGTTTATCCGCTTGCTCCTAAAATAACTCATACTCAAAAAGAATTATCTGCCGTTTTACTGAACACCGATGGAGTCCTTGCTTCGGTTGGAAACCTTCACCTCCATGCCCTCGAGTACATGGTACGGCAAATAAGCGGAAGATTCGAAAAGGAACAATGGTTTGGTCTCGATAAACTCATCGATTACCCAAACATTCTTGCCCCCGGCAGCAATGTTAACCCTGTGGATTTCCTTATACAGAGATACCATAATTTCATTAAACCTGACTTCTTTAAAGAAGCTTACTTTCATTCGGCCTTGTGGACTCTGATATTGGGAAAAGATGAAAATAGGAAAAAAGATGTCCGCCGTAACCTCACTCTCCTCGGCTGTAGCGGCATGCTCGAAGATCCTAAGCTTAATGAATATATTGCACAAAAAGAGTTTGGCAAATATAGCGCTAATGTCATAACTAATTATTTCCTGCATAAGTACTGCCTGAATCTAAATATACAGAATTTCAGCGTTACAGCCGCTGCAGCTTCTGATATTTATTACAAGCGCTGCCAGGAAATCCTCGAGATTATAAAGCTCGGCGAAGGTATTAATTTTGCCGGTCAGGTATTGTCTGGAGATGATAAGCTGTTTATTAAACCTTCTCCCGGAATTCCCCATTTTATTGCACTTGTCAAAGGCTGGCTGGGAGATGAAGCCCATTTAATTTTTGATCAGCTGATCGATTTGCTTAAGACTAACAGCAGCCAGAGTTACAGAATTTCTGATGTTATTGCTGCAAAAAATAAATTCATAAGGCTTTCAATTGAGTTTGAAAAAAACCCGCTTACAATTGGCCTTATTAGCTCAGAATCCCGCTATAATGCCTCTATCATTATAAACGAAGTTTTGCAAATTGCCTCTTCTCAGATTAGAGGTTGGAAAATTTCAGAGGAAAGAAAAAATGTTATTCTTGAGAAGTTCTCTGACTTTAATAATGTCTTTTCAACTATTGTTACCTCTGGTGATATAAACAAAATGAGGCATAAGCCTTTCCGCGATCCATATAGTATCGCATTAAATCAGCTGGATTTGCACAGCAGCAGATTTAATGAGGTAATAGGAATTGAAAATAGCGAAAACGGTATAGTTTCACTTAGATCTTCAGGTATTGGACTCTCAGTTGTTATTCCTCCTGATAGAAGCAGTACTCTAAACCTTGCTTCAGCTTCTTTTATTATTCCAGGCGGTATACCCGAGTTGCTGCTCAACTATGATTGTTTTAAGTCTGTTTAACCTGTATCCGCGTAAATTTGACAGTTGGAAATTATAGTGAATAATTAAATATGCGGCTATAGATTTTTTAGAATATTGTAGTTAATATTGAGGGAGATAATACAACTTAATTCGGAGTAAAATTGAAAAGGTTTTCATGTTCTGAAGGTCAATTCGGTAATCTTAGAACTATTATTCTGCAGGATAATAATTCGGGTTCAAATGTGGTAATAGCACTTAAAGGAGCTGCGGTTCTAAGTTATCATATTCCATCTGATTCCGGGTTTATTAATATAATCGATGGATACGCCTCACCCGATGAACTTAATGAGCAAAGCGGAGCTCGTTCTTGTATTATGGCTCCATTCTCAAACAGAATTGAAAATGGATTTTATGTTTTTAACGATGAACAGCATCAAATGTTCAACCCGGTCAACCCTCAGCGCGAACCAATCCATGGCTTCGTCAGAATTCTTGATTTCGTAATTAAAGAATCCCTTGCTTCTGATGATAAGATTGAACTGACTCTTTATACTGACAAGATCAGAAAAGATTCCTTCAGGGGCTACCCTTTTGACCTCGATGTCTCTGTAAAATATACATTGACTCAAAATAAACTGCTCGTCAGTATAACTGGTACTAATGTCGGCGATACTCCCCTTCCTTTTGGAACAGGCTGGCATCCGTATTTTAAGACCTGTGAAAACGGAATAGATCACCTCCTGCTTACTGTCCCTGCAAGAAAAATTGTCGCTGTTGATGATAACCTCATCCCTTTTAAGGGAGATGATGCCTTTATCTCTGTCGATGAAAACCCGGAGGCCGATTTCCGCCCTGAACTTGATAAAAATGAAAGAATTATTGGCGATAGAGAGGTGAACTACTGCTACTATGACCTGTATGCTGAAAAAAATGAAAAACTGATAAAAACATCAATTAAAGATCCCGATAATAAACTTAAAATTACTGTCTTTCAGAAAGAGGGTGTGGTTTATGCCTTTTCGGGTGACGGCGTTAAACACCGCCCTAGAAAATCAATCGCTTTAGAACCTGTGCAGTTTGTTACAAATGCTTATAACCGGCATGAGCTTACTGATAAATTGACACTTTTGCCCGGAAACTCTAAAAGCTTTGACTTTGGAGTAGAGTATCAGTTCGAAAATAAATAAAGAGCCTTAACAGTCCTGCTTTTGCAGGACTTTTTTTTTGTTTTTACTCTATTTTCTCACCTCTTATCTATATATATGTCCTAATTTCATTATTTTAGCAAAGTATTTTATAAAAAATACGATAATATATCTCGACACAGAAAAATAATTTTATAAGGACATAAACGTTGAAAAAGATTGCCGTTATTTTTGGGACCAGACCAGATACAATAAAAATGGCTCCGATTATTCAGGAATTAAAAAAACACCCTAAACACTTTAAACTCCTTACGGTTGCTACTGCCCAGCATAGACAAATGCTTGACCAGGTACTCGATGTATTTGAAATTAAACCTGACTATGACCTCAATATTATGCGCCCTAAACAGACCTTGGCTTCAATTACAAAAAATACTATTGAGGAGCTTGATTCAGTTTTTGAAAAAGAAAAACCTGATATGGTGCTTGTTCAGGGCGATACTACTACAACTTTCGTCGGCAGCTTGGCCGCTTTCTATAGACAAATACCGGTCGGACATATCGAGGCCGGATTAAGAACTAATGACAAAGCTAACCCTTTTCCCGAAGAAATTAACCGCAGACTTACTGGCGCAATAACTGAATTGCATTTTGCTCCTACTGAAACTGCGAAAAAAGCCCTGGCAAAGGAAAATATCGACCGGTCAAAGATTTTCGTTACCGGCAATACCGTAATTGATGCATTAAAAATTGCCGTAAAGAAAAATTACAAATTTTCGATAATGAAGCTGAATGAATTGGTCAGCCGGAAAAGTAAAATTGTACTTATAACTATGCACCGCAGGGAAAACTGGGGTGAACCTATGCAGGGAGCTTGTAACGCTGTAAAAAAATTGTCTGAAACCTACCCTGACTATCAGTTTGTCTTCCCCGTGCACCTGAACCCTGTGGTTAGGGAAATCGTCTATCCCTCACTTGGCAATCAGAATAATGTTCATCTTATTGAACCGCTTGACTATATGGACTTTGTTAACCTGCTCTCCGGATCCCATTT
>JBLNEL010000529.1:0-18096 GCA_050262615.1 Bacillota bacterium | reverse complement strand
AACAAGTTTAATCAGTTTTTTTATCTGTTCTAAATCCATTACTCCCCTGAATTATTTTATTAAGCTTTTACTCTTTCAACATAAGAACCAGTTCTTGTATCAACCTTCAAAATATCGCCTTCATTAATAAACAAAGGAACGTTAATTGATGCGCCGGTTTCAAGTTTAGCTGGTTTATTAGCATTAGTTGCAGTATCTCCACGGAAGCCTGGTTCGGTCTCAATAACCTTAAGGTTTATAAATATTGGAATCTCAACAGTAACGATCTCTGAACCATTAAAGAGAATATCGATCTCTTCACTTTCTTTTAAGAATTTTACACCTTCGTCAAACATTTCTTCAGAAATGGTAATTTGTTCATAGGTTTCGTTATCCATACAGACAAGCCCTGAAGGTTCTCTGTAAAGATACTGATATTTCCTTCTCTCAACTCTCACAATATCAATTGATTCACCTGATCTGAACGTATTATCCAGTACCTTACCGTTTCTGAGATTTTTCAATGTAGTACGAACAAAGGCACCGCCTTTACCCGGTTTTACATGCTGAAATTCGATAATCGTATAAAGATCATTCTTAAATTTAATAATTAATCCATTTCTGAAATCTGATGTATCTGCCATGTTTTCCTAAAATTTTTATTATTGAATAGCAAAAATATAGTCACATACGCGTATAAAGTCAAGAAAAACAGCATTTACGCAGTATGTATTGACCCAGTAAGAGACCATTTATTTAAAATAAAAAAGCCGTAGCTTTAAGTCTACGGCTCTAAAAGCGACTTTTTATTTGGCTTCAGCCAGATAGCGGTCAATTTCGCGCATTGCTGGCGAAGTCTTGTATTCATCTTTAATAAGGTTAAACTGCTCTAAGGCCTTTTCTTTCATATTAGCTTTCAGATAATCTATACCTGCATTCAGGAGATAATCACCATTCTGTACATTACTTTTTGATACATGTGCAGCATCCTTAAAAGCAGCAGCAGCTTTTTCGAATTCATTTTTTGCTTCATAACAGCTGGCTTTTCCGGCAAGTGCAGCAGCTTTATATTCATCAATGCTTCCGCTGTAATCATCATAATATTTCATGGCTTCATCGAACTTGCCAAGAAAATTGTATGAATTTGCAAGGAATATCTTTGCACTTTCTCCGTTTTCAGAACTGCCGTATTCATCAACAATTTTCTTTAGGCCAATGATGTTAGTACCTTTCCTGCCTTCAATTGCTTCCTGATAAGCTCCCTGGTTATAAAGATCCATTACTCGGGCAAGTTCAGTATTTGCTGTTTCATTGCTCTTTGATCTATGATCAATGTAGAAATATACTAAAGCAACTACAGCAACAAAGATTCCCAGATAAAGATAGATCTTGCTTTTGTTTTTATCCAAAAACTGAACTGTCTGATAATAACTGGTAACCAGCTTATCTTCTTTAATTTCTTTTTTAGAAATTTGTTTCTTTTTAGTTAGCACTGTGTATCTCCTGATTATAATATTTATTACAAAAACTTTTTTCTATGCCTTAGCATAGTATATCATTTTGTACGCCCAGGAGGACTCGAACCCCCAGCCTTTGGAACCGGAATCCAACGTTCTATCCAGTTGAACTATGGGCGCATATTGAATTATGAATTATGAATTATGAATTATGAATTCTAGTTCAATTACATAATTCTAATATGATTAGAGAAGATCCAGGCTTTTTCATCCAAATAGACTTCTGTCCTGTATGCTCCCTTTTCTTTTATATTAAATTCGGCATCGCAATCAACAACTTTATCATACAATACCCCGTTTCGTATCAGTCTTATCTCACCGCTAAGACTAGGCAATAGAACCCTGAGTTTAGTACGTTCATTAAGCTTTAAGGTCTCTCCCATCTGGTAAATCTTTCGCCCATCCTCGGCAAAAAATCTGAATCCAGATGCATCTGCATGATAATAATTTGAAACAAAGCACCGGCCAAGCTTAAGTGAGTCATAAATAATTTGTTTGGCCTTCCCTACAGAAGTACCTTTTACACCAACATCTATTTTCTCACCTGCTAAAATATGAGTTCTTATTGATTTGAACAAGACTTTATATGGGAATACTTCAACTTCAAAAAAACCGAACAAATTCACCTTATGAGCATGCGCATCGACTCCACCTATGCCGACAACTGCTCTTTCCATATTAAGCTTGTCCCAGACCTCAAGAGTTTCCGCCGGCGGAGCGATGATGGTCTTAAGTGGATGAATAAATGACTGATATTTATTTTCCTCTGTCAATCCTTCCATCCATTCAGACATATGGTTCCAGATCTCAATTCCATTGAATTCATCTGTATTCCATTCGGTCCATGGATAGGCCGGATGCTCCTTCATTGAATTACGCCTTTCATGCGGGTGAGCAATAAATCCTATTCCACCTGATTGCCTGATCTTACTTACAATTTCCTTTGCAGGCAGTCTGGTTGAGAAAGTCTGATTAATATTTAACGCAAGATAGTGATTCCTGTTCTCTTTATCATTTATCTCGCAGCCTACTAAAAGCAGAGACTTTCCATACCACCCCTCAAGACCTTCGTTCAGGGCTCTAAGTGTATTATGGTCGGTCAGAATAAGAAAATCCAGGCCTACTTCGTTAGCAAAATTACCTATTTCCTCTACCTGACCAGATCCATCGGAAAAAACCGAATGAATATGTATTGCTCCGACGTATTCAAACATAAAACTTATAATTTAGCTGTTTAATATAGTTATAATTAAAATATTAGGAAAGGAGTAAATGAGGATAAATATTACTAATTCAGTTAAAATTCAAAGGATTCAAAATCTTGATGAAACCTCCAAAAGGAGCCTTCCAAAATTATTTGACTTTTCGAATATTCCTTCATAAGAGGAAATCAGATAAATATTGTTCATTAATAGTATAGAAACATCTGCAGCAAATATGTGCTGCTGAAGTTTACCATTATTGGCTGCAAAGGTATAATTAACACTTTTATAACCCGCTGAAAACGACAGTAAACTTGAAAAGATATCCTTTCTTATGTCCATTCCATATGTCCATCCGTCCAGATACATATTTTTAAGCCTTGAAGTACTTATTGTACCGGAAATATCCAGTATTGGCACAGCCGAACTGGACAAATAACCTGAGAAGTTCGTTGATGCTCCGGCACCTTTTTTTTCGAAACGGTAGCCTGCATCTATTCCCATGTATATATTGTTAAGTGGTCTAAGTGAAATACCTGCCCTTATCCCCTGTCTTGTTTCTTTATCAAAAAGACTATCAGCAAAATTCTTAAAGGTCTCATAATAAATAACATTTTTTCTGGCATCGTAAGAAAATGAAACTGATAACCAGCTTAATGGCGAAAACCTGGAAAGAAAATATAAACTGGTCAGACTTAATTCATTATTTTCTGAACCCTTTTCACGTGAATACAGATCTGCTTCAGATGAGAAGAATAAACTGATATTCTTTAAAATATAGCTGTCATGCTGAAAATATATAAATCGCCGGTCAGTCATAAAGTTGTTTGTCTGATTGAAAAATGCAAGATTATTGCTTATTATACCACCCTGCAATGTATCATATCTGCCAATATAGACGCCGGTTTCAAATAATTTCAGATTTATTCCAAAGTCGGAATAATCCGGACGGGAGCCGGCTGCAATGCCTCCGTAAAATGAATCCCACTTTTTCTCTATCTGAACACCATCAATTGCCCCCAGGCTGCTGATCTTTTGATTAATGTACCTTCCTGCCCATAAATGAAAGGACTTGTTATAATCATACTGAATTGAAAAGTCATAGAGTCTGATGGCTTTGGTCAGATTGTTTCGTGTTTTATCCCATTCACTTACATTATAGGAAAATGTAATATAATTAGAAAAGTTAATCTGGCTGTTAAGTAAGTTCTTAATTTCAGAGGATAATAAATACCGCCAGCGCTGTGTATAGTTGTTTCGTGAATTGTTGGAAAAACCGGAAAACGACTGAACTGAAAACCTTCCGTTTATTATTGAAGATGAACTTGCAATGGTTTTAAGATCAGTCCCCTGTACTCCGGAATTGTCTGAAATCCTAGAATCAGAATTGTGTATTTGTGTCATCGCTGATAATGAACCTGATGATTTGGCAATTGCTGGATTATCTTTTATACTTACTATTGGTACAAATGCATATAATTCGTCACCTGGTTTGAGCACAAGGTTACCTAAGGCTGGACCTGCACATGAACGTGATGATAAGTATTGAACAAGCAATGCCGGTATATTTTCCCCTGAGCTCTTAAGAAAAAGCGTATCATTTCTCTTTATAAATTCGGTACTTTCAAAGCTGACATAAGTGTTCTGTGTAGTCTGATATGTAACCCTTCCCCTTAATTCTCTAATAGTTAAATCCTGAGAAAAAACAGATAACACATTTAGCAAAACAAAAACAGCCGAAAGAATTTTTTTCATAAGCTCTACACCCTTTCTGACTAAATACAATTCCCATGAAAACTAATTATATGGAGATTTAATATGACAAAGTTTGCTGAAAAGCCTCCGAGCGCCCTTGCGGATGACAACGATAACATTCTGTACTTTTATAAACATAGCCTTTTACACCACGATGATGCTGATCAGTGTTAGTCTGTGAATGTTCGTGACAATTAATGCATTCAAATATTTTATAGCTATTAGCAACACTATGGCAATCTGAACATAAGCTCCACCTTCCGCGGTGGCTGCCTGAATAAATTGGGAAAAACTGACCGTCATGGTTCTTAAATGAGGCCGGACGCCAGGCATTCTTATTATGACAGCTCATGCAGTCCTGAGAAAATCCAAGTGATAAATGCGATGGATTTGAAGAGTTATTATAATTTGTCTGATGACAGCCATAACAGGTATTAGGGGTATTATTATAATTCCCTTTATGGCAGCCATAACAGTCACTTGCTTTTAATGCATGCGCTCCATCAAGCAAATAATATTTATTATGCTCAGGAAATTGCGCAGGTTTCCATCCCTGGTTTGTTGTATGGCAGGTAGTACATACAGTTGCCAGAGATAATGCCGTATGCTTTGGGTTGACTGAATTATTGTAATTACTCTTATGACAATCATTGCAAATGGTTGAAGTACCTTTGTAAGTAGAACTATGGCAGGACGAACATAAAACAGTTGTATGTGCCCCTGTCAGAGGGAAACTCGTAGATGAATGATCGAACCTGGCATTATCCCAGTTGTTCATATTATGGCACTGATCACAGTTCTTTGGATAATTCTGTGCGATATGGTTCTCAGCCCTGTTGTAATCTGCCTGGTGACAGCTGAAACAATCACCTGCCAGTCCGGATGTCGTTCCTTTGTGGCAGGTTGAACATTGCTGAATTCTCAAATGCGCCCCCGTTAGGCTGAATCCGGTCGAACTATGGTTAAACCCAGATGGAATCCACGCAGTTGTTGAGTGACACGTCTGACAATCCTTCGAAATCCCGGCAGCTGCATGATTCGGATTTATAGCCTGACTGAAGCTTTCTTGATGACAAGACTGGCACTGAGTTGGAGTGCCTTTGTAAGAACTGGTATGGCACTTCGAGCAGCTGGTTGTTAAATGAGCTCCTGTCAATGGAAAGTTTGTAGCAGAATGATTGAATATTGCGCCTGTCCATGCGGAGGTTGAATGACACTGTTCGCAATTGTGAGGAAAAGCCTGCGAAAGATGATTTACCGCTTTGTTATAATCTGCTTCATGACAGATAAAACAATCAGCCTTGAGCCCTGCTGTCGTCCCTTTATGACAAGATGAGCACTGTAAGCTGCTGTGTGCTCCTGTAAGCTGGAATCCGGTTGATGTGTGCGAAAAACCAGATGGTTTCCACGCTGCTGTAGAATGGCATTTCTGACAATCTGTTGAAATTCCGGCAGATGTATGGTTTGGACTGGCAGCATTATTAAAATTATTTTTATGACACGAATAGCAATCAGCAGGTGTACCTTTATATGCACTTGTATGACACTGTAAGCAGCTTGCAGTCCTGTGTGCACCGGTAAGAGGAAATGTCGTTGATGCATGATCAAACTTCGCACCATCCCAGCTGTTCATATTATGACATTGATTACAATTTTTGGGATAGTTTTGAACGAGATGGTTCTCTGCCCTGTTATAATCACGTTGATGACAGCTAAAGCAATCTGCTGTCTGCCCCGAAGTAGTTCCGTTATGACAAGACGAACATTGTTGTATCTTAAGATGAGCCCCGATTAAGGTAAAGCCTGTTACACTATGATTGAAGTTTGACGGAATCCATGCGCTTGTGTTGTGACATATCTGGCAGTCTTTTGAAATTCCAGCTGAAAGATGATTTGGATTTGCTGCCTGATTATAACTGTCTTGATGACATGCCTGGCACTGGGTTGGTGTGCCCTTGTAAGAACTGGTATGGCACTTTGAGCAGCTGGTTGTCTGATGTACGCCAGTCAATGGAAAACCAGTTGCCGAATGATCAAATCTTGCTCCTGTCCAGGTATCTGAACTGTGACACAGCAGACAGTCATGTGGGAAATTGCCGTTTATGTGGCTTGGATCTGTTACAAGGTCATAGTCTTTCTTATGACAGTCATAACATAGCTGTGTAACATGTGAAGAAGTATGGCACTGATTGCACCGAAGGTCCTTATGAGGACCTTTTAGAGAAATTGCAGTATGAACAAACCTTTCAGCTTTCCATTCTCTGGATTGCAAAGTATGGCAGTCCTGGCAATTTGTCGATAAGGCCATTACTGCATGCGCCGGATTTACAGTGTTCTGATAATCCTTCTTATGGCATGAATAGCAGTCTGTTGATACTCCGGAATAAATAAAGTTTTCTGCATTATCATGACACATCTTGCAATCATTGATTGCATGTACTCCGACAAGTGTAAAACGAAACTGATTATGAATATCTGCCATATTAACTGATTTCCATGAATTAGTAGTATGACACCTCTGACAATCTTTTTCCAGCGTATTCTGATGAGGTTCAAAGTGGCATTGACTGCATTGAGTCGATACATTATTAAAGACCAGATCTTTATGACAAGCTCTGCAGTCGGCTGCTCGGTGCTTTCCGGTCAGTTCGAAGCCTGTTGAAGAATGATTAAATTCTATCTGCTTAGCTGAAACTTTCCATGAAGAAGCCTGGTGGCAATTACTGCAGTCTAAATTCAGCTGACTGCCGTGAGGACTCTTCTGTGCAAAACAGAGTACATTAAGGAACAACAAACCTGTAATAATTTTCTTCAGCATTGTCTGACCGTTTAATCAATTGAGTTAATATTGTATAGAGTTAATATTATTTGGCTTTATAATTTCATGCATTATGGCAGTTAGCACATTTAAAGTTTTCCAGCTTGTATTTAACGTAACTGATACCAGCTGTCTGAACCTCCGGATGGCACTTTCTACAGGGAATATTCTGGTGTGCTCCGGCTAAGGAAAACCTGGATAATTCATGATTAAATTTTTCAGGAATCCAATTCTTAAAGCTATGGCATCTGAGACAATCAGTGCTTTTACCAGTCCTGAACTGTCCCTGATGAATATCCTGATGACAGCTTACGCAGTCAGAATTTAGTGACGAAAACCTGTATTGTTTAATTTCTTTTCGATAATGGCAGGATCTGCAGTCAACCTGATTGTGTTTTTCCTCAAGCACAAACCCTGTTTTTGAATGCTCAAATCTGACAAACCTCCAGGAATCTTCATTATGACAATTACTACATTTATTATTTTGTATGAATCTTTCTGAGATCTCGCTGCCATGAACATTTTCATGACAGTTAATACATTCTAAGTTTCCTGTCTTAAAAGCCCATAAGTTATTTTTATAATGACACGATTTACATGGCTGCGCCAGGTGACTGCCTTTTAATTGGAATCCGGAGCTATTATGCTCTTCAATTGAAAACCGTGAAGGACTAAAGCCCGAAGTATTATGACAATCACTGCAGTCACTTTGAATATTAGTCTTTACAAATTCACCCCTATGATAATCCTTGTGGCAACCTATGCATTTTTTATACTGCAGCCTTTTAGAAAAATCCCCTGATAGGTGACAACTCTGACAATTAAGTGCAAGGTGCTTCCCAGTCAATGGGAAATTTGTTTTGCTGTGATCAAATGCTGACGTTCTTATATTCTTAAAATTTGATAAATTGTGGCATTTCTGACAATCCTTACCAAACTTACCCTGATGAATATCGTTATGACATGGCGTACAGTTTGAAAAACTTAGCCCGGTAAATTTCTGGAATTTCCTGTTATTAATAACTGAGACTAAGTGACATTTGCCGCATTCAACTTTCAGATGGGCTCCTGTAAGCTTGAATCTGGACTGATTATGGTTAAAACCAGAAGCTGGCTTAAATGAATCTGTATTATGGCATTTAAGACAATTTTGGTCTAATGATTTCTGATGAAAATCATCATGGCAGCTAATACAATTTGACTTAAGCCCAAGATAACTATTGTTTCTTCTTTTTATAGATATATTAAATATGAACTTTTCCTGGTGGCATTCCTTGCAATCTATAGCTGCATGTTTCCCTGTAAGCCTGAATCCTGTAATATTATGATCAAAATTGCTTTTATCAAACCGGATTATTTTGAAGTTTCTGCCATGATGTTCACTATGGCAGGCAAAGCATTCCTTTGCCTTAACATTACTGCTCGAATGAAAACCGCGTCCCTCGCTAAAAGAGATTTTTATTTCCTGATGGCAGTCCAGACATTTTGAACTATTGACATGCTTGCCCAGTTCATGGCATTTTGTGCAATTACTAATGCCTTCATATTTAGCATGAAAATTTGAAAGTTCACCAGGAGATATTTGAGCAGAGACCATTATGTTCAGCAAGAATAATATTGCTGAAATAATATATACTATTTTAATATGGCTTCCCCGTATTTTTTTGTGATCTTAACACCAATTTTCTCTAAAAATTGTGAGGGCAGCTCCCCTCCCGCAAAAATATAGACCAGATCATTTTTGAGAGATACCTTCTCCTCCCCATCTAATTTAAGTATAACCGTCTCTTCAGATATTTCACTGACTTCAGACTTATATAATATCTTTAGATCATTATTGCTATGTGCTTTCAGGATCCTTTCAAGGTTAAGTGGTTTTATTCTGTTAAATGAATTCCCACGGTAAGAAACTGTTATAATATTGTTTCTCCCAATGAGCGAACACGCTGCTTCAACAGCACTATCACCTCCGCCTATAATCAGAATGTGTTTATCTGTTATTAGCTCGGGCTCAAGAAGCCTGTATGCAACTTTTTGTTTTCCCTCTCCTGGCACCCCAAGTTTTTTTGGTGAGCCTCTTCTTCCAATTGCAAGAAGAACAAAATCTGAAGTGTATCTTCCTTTTTCTGTTATTGTCTCAAAAATGCTTTCCCTTTTTTCAACACAAGTAACCTTCTCCATCTCATTGATTTTAATATTATTCTCTTTCAGTACGTCTTTCCAGAGTTCCAATAGCTTATCTTTAGAGGTTTGAGACAATTTTACTTTACCATACAAAGGCAGATCCATCGGCGAAGTCATTACAATTTTAGACCTTGGAAAATTAAAAACTGTCCCGCCAAGACTATCCTGTTCAATTGTAATAAACCGGAGTTTATTTTTTGCTGCACTAAGCGAGGCGGATATGCCTGCCGGACCTGCTCCAATGATTACTACATCATAATTTGCTGTTGAGTTTCGTTTGATATTTTTCGATATATTTTCAATTGCCTGCTTTCCCTGCTCTACTGCATTTTTAATTAAGCCCATTCCTCCAAGCTCACCAGCTATAAATAATCCGGGCAGGTTTGTCTCATACTTCTCATTCAGGTGCGGAAGCCCAACTCCCCTTTTTTCAGTTCCCATATGCAGTGAAATAGCATTTACCGGACAAGCCTGAAAGCATGCCCCGTGACCTACACAGCGGCTGGCATTTATTACTACAGCCTGGCCGTTTGATATTCCTAATATATCCTTTTCAGGACATGCCAGAATGCAGGCGCCGCTTCCAATGCACATTTCATGGTTAACAACCGGATGAAGTGAGACTGGCTCATGAAAACCAAGTTCTTTTGCTTCTGTTATCTTCTCACCTGTTGAATTTGTCTTTTTCTTACTGGTTTTAATAAATAATATTATTATTGCTGAAGACAGAATGGCAACCAGTCCATATGTCAGTATATTTTCTAGAAATACCTCCACACTACTGTCCCAGAGTTTTAATTGCATGATCAGCATCTGTTGCAATCGTGCTGCCCGGATTTTCCTTTTTTACTTCCTCCCAATAAACTTTAGCTTTTTGTTTATCCCCGCTAGTTGCAGCTATCGCACCCAGGTTGAACTTTGCCATTGCATTCTTCTTATCATAATTAAGAACAGCCCTGACTATTTCTTCTGCTTTTTTATAATCCTGCTTGTTATAATAAATCAAAGCCAGGGAAAACCTTATATCGGTTCTTCTGGAATCTTTCTGAAGGATCTTTTCAAAAGCTGCAGCTGCTTCATTGGGCCTGTGTGCAGCTGCCATAAACTCAGCATATTCTCTTGCCTTAAGTGTATCATTCGGGTTCTTCTCATACTCTTTTCTAAGCACTTCCATCTGCTGCTTTACACTCTCATTAACGTTTGAACCTGACGGAGCAGGTCCACCTGCCTGCCCCTCAAGTCCCTTGTGTACCTCATCCTGCGGCATCTGACCGCTATTTGTCTGAGCCTGATTACCTGAATCCTTCTTTGGACTGTCACCCGGCGTAAATATGATCAGAAATATTATGGCCAGTAATATCAGCCCTGCATAAATATATAATGGTTTTATTTTCATTTTTTCTCCTCAAATCAAATATTAAAATATCCATCTGTATCCAAAAGCTATGGCAACAGCTATATGAATAAACATTATAATAAACATTATCATTGCAAATGGCAGATGAACTATATGCCAGTATTTAAATAACTTCTGCATAGAACGGTACAATCCAATTCTTCTTGAAAGTACAAGTTTTTGTTTAATTATTTTTATTATCTTTTTACTCTCAGATTTTTCCGGCTGATCAACTCTTAACTTTAGTTCTTTTATTGCCTTTCGGGAGGTATAATAATCACTTACTATCAGAATAATACTTTCACTTAGTGTGACATTCCTGTACTTACTGACAGATGTCAGTTCTTCTAACTTTAATAAAACCGCTTCATCTACATAATAGTGAGTTCTTAATTGAAATGTCATTTGCTCATTTATTTCATTTAATTCTTTTATATCAAGTTCTCTTCCCTGAATAGTCCGGGGAATCTGTACATATATATACTTCCCAATTACTCCACTTATTACAACAGCAATCATTGACCAGAAGCTTATTGCTACAAGACCCCCGAACTTAAAAGCTGTATGAAAAAGAATCAGCAACGGTCCAACTGAACAAAGAAAAATATGAAGCTCGAGCCAGTGCTTTAGCAATCCTGCACGCATAAATCTTCTTACCCTTTTTCTAATCATATAAATTGCAACACCTGCTGTCATCATCAACGACCCCGAAATTCCAAGACCATGTCCAATTTGTCCGCTGGGCTTTAGCATTTCATGACTTATACTAAAAAATCTTTCATCCAGCGGAGTCTCATAATACTTGAAGCCGTTTATAGCCAGTCCGATTGTAATTGTAATTCCGGTTAGAAAGAAAAAGGATATATATATTGCATGCAAGGTCTTATTCATCCAGGCAGTCCCCCCATTTTTTTAATAATTTAAACTTATAGTATATACGTGTCAAGAAAGATGTACAAAAAAATACCGGATAAGAGCATTGGACTTTTATCCGGTATAATAAGAGACTTATTTAGGAAATAATTTTATAAGTTACTAAAAATCGTAAACTTCCTTTTCAATAAGTTTTTCAGCTATCTTTCGGCGCATCAGTACTGTATTTAGAGGCGTAAATTTAGTAAATCTTTTCAGAGCTGTAAGATAGGTTCTGAGCATATCACCTTCGGCAGTAACTGTAAGTACGTCACGGGCAAATATCTCAATTTTTGACATTGTGTCATTGACAAATGTCTTAAGTATATCAACGTAAATATCATCAGACTTCCCGGATTTTATTTTCTTATCGATTCTTAGAAGAGTACTTTCCATAGCATAGGTTTCCATAATTATATCACTGATTTTACATAAAACTTCCTGTTCTTCAGATATTTTGTCCATATACTTTTGTGCTGCCAGGCCTAAGGTCATAATGGCTATTTTCTTTGCATTCCTGATCAGCCTCCTTTCAACCGAAAATATATCATCTGTATCTTCCTCTGTTGGCGTCAAACTAAGCAATTCATTTGACAGCTGCATGGCTGCTGTCAGCAGGCCAAGTTCTCCTTTCATTGAGCGTTTTAAGAGCATACCTGGAATAAGTAGCCGGTTGATCTCATTTGTACCTTCAAAGATCCTGTTGATTCTGGAATCACGGTATTGACGTGCAACCGGATATTCCTCGCTATAGCCGTAGCCGCCATAGATCTGAACTGCTTCATCTACTGCATAGTCCAGAATTTCACTGCAGTATACCTTTATAATAGAGCATTCGACGGCATATTCTTCAATTCCTTTTAATATCTGCCTTGAGACTTCGGAACTATCTTTGTCTATATTCTCAAGTATCCTGTCAATCATTCCTGCAGTGCGGTACACAATGCTTTCCCCTACAAAGGTTTTAATTACCATCTCGGCTAGTTTATGTTTGATTGCTCCAAAATTTGATATCGGCTGATTGAATTGATATCTGGTATTGGCATATTTGATACTATTTGATATTGCCTTCTTTGCTGCACCAATTACAGCTGCTCCTAATTTAAATCTCCCTACATTAAGAATGTTAAATGCAATTATATGCCCCCGGCCAATTTCACCAAGGAGATTTTCAACCGGAACCATCGCGCTTTCAAGTATCAGCTGCCTGGTCGAAGAACCTTTTATTCCCATCTTCTTTTCCTCAGCAGCTGTTGATACTCCCGGAAAGTTCTTTTCTATTATAAAGCAGGAGAACTTATCTCCATCAATTTTAGCAAATGTAATATACACATCAGCAAACCCTGCATTTGAAAGCCACATTTTAGTTCCATTTAAGATATAATGTTTCCCATCTTCACTTAGTCTGGCAGTTGTTTTTGCAGATAATGCATCCGATCCTGAACCCGGTTCTGAGAGTGAATAAGATGAAATCCATTCGCCGGTCGCAAACTTCGGAAGATATTTTCTTTTCTGCTCTTCTGTACCAAAATACACAATTGGCAATGTACCTATACCTGTATGTGCCCCATGGGAGACAGCCCAGGCTCCTGTCCTTCCTATATGTTCAGCTACCAACATTGAGCTTGTCTTATCAAGCCCAAGACCGCCATATTCCTCGGGAATGTCTATTGATAGTAAACCAAGTTCACCAGCCTTTCGTAGTAATGAGACCGATAGTCCCTCTTTTTGTTCATCAATCTCATTAATTACAGGCATAACTTCATTATCAGCAAAATCACTTGTTGTCTGTGCAATCATTTGCTGCTGTTCAGTGAAATCTTCAGGAGTAAATATATCCATAGGCTCATTTTCCTGCAGCAGGAAACTTCCGCCCTTTACATGCGATACAGTTTCTTTTTCCATCTTCACCTCATATTAATTATTCAGATTTAATAAGATCCTATTTGCCGGGTTACCACGAGCCTGAAATAGTTGTTCTTCAATTACATCAGCAAAAAAATTCAAAAATACCTGCAGCCCCCATTCCGCCGCCGATGCACATTGTAACCATACCGTACTTAGACTTTCTTCTTTTAGCCTCATTTATTATGCTTACTGCAAGCTTGGCTCCTGTACAGCCTAGTGGATGACCAAGAGCAATTGCTCCGCCATTTACATTTACCTTTGAGTCATTCATTCCAAGTTCCTGCATAACATAACAGCTTTGTGATGCGAAAGCTTCATTTAATTCAATTAGATCAATTTGATCCAAACTAAGCCCAGCATATTTGAGCGCCTTTGGTACTGCAGCAACAGGTCCAATTCCCATTAGTTCAGAGGCAACACCAGCAACAGCAAAACTTACCAGCCTTGCTAATGGACTTAATCCTAGCTCTTTCATCTTTTCTCCCGACATAATAATTAGAGCTGCTGCGCCGTCACTTGTTTGTGAAGAATTTCCTGCTGTAACAGTCCCGTTTACTGCAAATACGGGTTTGAGTAAAGATAATTTTTCAAACGAGGTATCTTCACGCGGTCCTTCATCTGTACCAAATTCCTGTTCAGTTGTTTTAATTTTCTCATTCTGATCAAGCGATTTGGTTACAATTTTCATTGGAACAATTTCTTCTTTGAACTTTCCTGCCTTAATTGCATCAACTGCCTTTCTGTGACTCCCAAGAGCAAAGTTATCCTGCATTTCACGCGTGATATTATATTTTTTCGATACATTTTCTGCTGTTAGCCCCATACTTATATATGCATCCGGGCTATGATCAGCCAGATATGGATTAGCCATAAATTTGACACCTGACATCGGTACCATGCTCATTGATTCTGAACCACCTGCAATTATTACATCAGTAAAACCAGCCATAATCCTTTCTGTTGCAAAGGCAATTGTCTGAAGTCCTGAAGAACAAAAACGGTTGATTGTAAGTGCCGGAACCGTTTCCGGTAAACCTGCTCTTAAGACTGCAAGTCTGGCGAAATTCAATCCCTGCTCCCCTTCAGGCATAGCACAGCCTAAATATACATCATCTATTTCTCCGGGATTAAGTCCTGGAGTTCTTTTAATTGCTTCAGTGATAACAGTTGCTGCCATGTCTTCGGGTCTGGTATTGCGCAGCGAGCCCTTAAATGCTTTCCCGACTGCTGTTCTTACTCCGCTTACTATAAATGCCTCTTTCATCTATACTCCACTTATTAATCTGTTTTCACATATTCTTATAGTCATAACTAAAATGATTTCTATTTAGTTGCGCAGCGGTTTTCCTTTTTCCAACATATATTTCATTCTTTCCTGAGTCTTTCTTTCACCTATCAGACTTAAAAATGCCTCTCTTTCAAGATCCAATATATACTGCTCGCTTACGCTTGTCCTGGAACTCAGATCACCTCCGCAAAGAACAAAGGCTAACTTTTCTCCAATATGGGCATCATAATCACTAATATAACCGGCCTGCTTCATCAGATATATGCCTATTTTAAGATTAGCAAGTGCCGGCTGACCGAGCATTGGGATCTTCACCTTATCTGCAGGTCTTTTGTACCCGGTTTCGTGCATTGCTAAAACCATTCTTTTAGCCTCCCCAATCTGGTAATCTTTATTAAGTGTAATAGTGTCACCATCCTTTAGGAATCCCATGTGCTTAGCTTCAAGTGCACTTGTAGATACTTTTGCCATTCCAATTGTTTCAAATGCTCTTTTAACAAACGGGAAAAGATCAATTCTATCATCTGATGGAACATTCTGCAGGTTCCGCAGAAGCGTCTCCTTTGTACCCCCTCCGCTTGGAATAAGCCCAATTCCAACTTCTACCAAACCGATGTAGAGTTCTGCAAAAGCATGGATTTTTGGAGCAGCCAGGCTTATTTCACAGCCTCCTCCGAGACTAATTCCAAAAGGAGCAGCAATAACAGGTTTTTCAGAATATTTAATGCCCATTGTCAGTTTCTGAAACGATCTTACAGCAAGATCTATTTCATCCCAGTTTTCATCCTGCGCCTGCATCAGAAGCAGCATAATGTTTGCACCGGCTGAAAAACTGGCTGCCTGATTGCCAATTACCAGGCCATTAAAGTTCTTTGTTACCTCTGATAGTGAAAACTGGATCATCTGAAGAATATCTTCCCCTATGGCATTCATTTTTGAGTGAAATTCCAGACATGCAACTCCCTCACCAATATCAATAAGGCTTGCCCCTGAATTCTTTTTTATTTCTTTTTTTCTTTCCTTTAGTGATGGGAGCAAAATAAGATTTGGTTTTGTTTTTTCCGGTTTTGTTTTGCAGGTTTTCCAATCGAAGTAAGTCCTGCTTCCATTATCAGACTGGTAAAAGGACTTATATCCCGAGGATAACAGATTTTCAACCAAAGGAGCAATAGTCTTACTCTCTTCTCTCATCCTTCTGAGAGACGGTTCAATTCCAATTACATCCCATGTTTCAAAAGGTCCGAGCTCCCAGTTAAATCCCCACTTCATCGCATTATCAATATTTACTATATCTTCAGTAATTTCAGGCACCATGCTGGCTGAAT
The DNA here is from genome assembly GCA_050262615.1 of Bacillota bacterium. Taxonomy (GTDB): domain Bacteria; phylum Bacteroidota; class Ignavibacteria; order Ignavibacteriales; family SURF-24; genus JAUZPB01. The sequence continues at coordinate 1,812 of JBLNEL010000529.1, read as the reverse complement.
ATAACAATATTGAGCTCATGCTCTTCCATGCAAATTTGCCTGCACGGTCATTAGAGAAAACAACAGCCTTAAGTCTTTCTTTTACATCATCAATTCCCTTGGCCATATCTATTGAAGGAAACTTCGGCTTAATCTTTGGCCTGTATTCCATTTTATTGTAATCTAAAGTTAAGATCTCACTGCCATCTGAGGATTTAATACTTTTATAGAATCCCTGTTTTGTTTTGTCACCAAGCCATCTATTGCTTATCATTTGCCTTATAAAATCAGGGACCCTGAATATTTCTCTCATTTCATCATTAACTGCAGCCTCATAAAGGTTATCTGCAACATGCACCAGGGTATCAATTCCTACCAGGTCGGCAGTTCTGAATGTTGCGCTTTTGGGCTTTCCTGTTGCAGGCCCTGTCACAAGGTCAACTTCTTCTATGCTAAAACCATCTTCTATCATAGTCTTAAGTGCATGAAGCATGGAAAAAACCCCTATCCGGTTCGCAATGAAATTTGGGGTATCCTTACAATAAACAATTCCTTTGCCTAAAATATATTCTCCGGTATTGCTAAGAAAGTCCACTACTTCAGGAAGTGTAAAAGCAGTTGGAATTATCTCAAGGAGTTTCATGTATCTCGGCGGATTAAAAAAATGCGCTCCGCAAAAATGTTTTTGAAAATCTTCTGAGCGCCCTTCAGAAAGTAAAGAAATTGGAATACCCGAAGTGTTTGATGTAATTATAGAACCTTCTTTTCTGTTCTGATCAATCATTTGAAAGACTTGTTTTTTTATATCCAGCCTCTCAACTACGACTTCAATGATCCAGTCGGCCTGCTTTAACCAGGCTTTATTATCTTCAAAGTTTCCAATTGTGATCAATTCTGAGAGCTCAGGAGAAAAAAAAGCAGCAGGTTTGGAGTTCAAAGCCTCTTCAAGCCCTTCTTTTGCAAATCTGTTCTTTACCTGTGGACTTGACAGGCTAAGCCCTTTTGCCTGTTCATCAGCTTTCAATTCCTTTGGTTTAATATCCATTAGAAACGATGAAATACCTGCATTAGCTAAGTGCGCAGCAATCCGGGAACCCATTACACCAGAACCAAGTATAGCAACCTTTCCTAGTTTCTTTGTCATAGCACACCCCTATACAATTTGTTCTATTGATCAATATTCCGGCAAAGATACTCTCAGCTTGCCAGTTTAGTATGATTATAATCATCCGGACCTTTTTGCCCGGCTTCCTCAAGATGAATATCATGAAGGTGTTCATATTTTTGATAGATCTCTTCTATCCGGTCTTTGTATTTTTTTTCTATCACCCGCCGTCTAACCTTCATCGTAGGAGTCAGTTCGCTTGATGCAATTGTCGGTTCATTTTCTATTATCAGATATTTTATTATCCTCTCCCATGGATTAATTTCCGAATTTGTCTTTTCAACTATTTGTTTATATAACACATCAACTTCAGGCAGTCTAAGCAGCTCCTCATTTGATTTATCTGTTATTCTTAATGCAGTCGCCCATTCTTTTAGATTCAGAAAATTGGGAAATATAAGCGCCATCACGAATTTCCTTCCTTCCCCGACAAGCACTGCAAAATCAACAAACGGACTGGAACTTAATTTACTCTCTATTGGACCGGGAGCAACAAACTTTCCGCTGCTCTTTTTAATAAGATCCTTCTTTCGATCTGTTACGAACAGAAAACCATTGTTATCTATATAGCCGATATCACCTGTACAAAACCATCCTTCCGCAAAAACCTGATTTGTAGCCTCGGGAGCATTATAAAATTCTTTCATTATATTTGGCCCCCGTGTAAG
>JBLNEL010000528.1:0-8521 GCA_050262615.1 Bacillota bacterium | reverse complement strand
GCTTTTAGCTGAGGAGATAAGCGGAAAAGAAAATCCAGAGTGTTCTGCATAAAATCAACTCCGGCTCCAGCTTCTAACTGATTTGGTCCCCAAAACCAGGTAAGCTTATCATCAACAGCATACTTTCTGAATGAAAAGTCTGAAGTAACACCAATACCCAGTAAATATGGTGCTAAGGTATCTGAAACTGCATCTTTAAATCTATCGCGGTTTAATGTAGGGTCAAGAAATTGTGCTTCAAACTCTGAATCCCCGCCATTACGATACCAGGAAACAACAAGTCTGTTTGAGAATTTTCTAGAAGGTAGATATTGCCAGGTAAAGCTGGCTAGGTCGTTTCTTGTAATATTCTGTACAGCAACACTGTCGGGAGTCTTACGGTTTTTACCACTTACTATATGCACCCCATCACGCGAATAAATTCCATTTAATAGAAATCTGTGTCCATTAAAAGGTCCGAAAACTACCTTAGCCTGAATATCATAAAAATTCGGGAATGTGACATCTTCATCAACTAATCCCGCTTTTTTTACGAAAGGCTCGATGATCAGATCATAGTACGTACGCCTGGAATTCAAAATCCAGCTGCCGGGAATGTTAAATGGGTTCTTCCCCTCAAGCACAAGATTTGCATCAACTATACTGGCGTTTACATTTCCTTTCAGGTATTTATTGTGGGGCCCTTCACGGTTAGTTACATCCAGTACTGCAGAGAGCCTGTCGCCATATTTTGCTGGAAATCCTCCGGTAATAAGACTAATATCAGAAACAGCTTCAGGATTAAACATACTGACAACACCATAAAGCCGGTATGGATTAAATATTTCAACATCATCCATTATGATAAGATTCTGGTCAGGTCCGCTTCCTCTTATTGCAAGCTGCGAAGTGAAGTCACCCGGAGAAAGCACTCCCGGAAGTGACTGCAGTGTGCGCATTACATCCTGAACAGCCCCGGGAAGAACTCTTGCGCTCTCGGGAGTAAGGTTAATAACACTTACTCGCGTGTCTTCCTGTTTCTGCCGCTTTTCCCCAATTACTTCGACTTCTTCGGTTATTATGGCAGATGACTTAACCCGGAAATCTGCCCTGATCGTTTTATTACCGGCAACAGCAACATCCATGTATTGAGATTCATATCCAATACCGCTGACTTTCAGCTGATAATTACCAATGGGTACAGATCTGATTATATATTTCCCGTTAGTTTCAGTAACTGCTCCAAGTGATGTATTCTGAACTGATACACTGATTCCTGCAACTGCCTGACCATCTTCGCTTACAATCCCTTCAATATTTCCGGTCTGAGCAAGTAATACAATCTGCAATACATACAGGAAAACAAAAGCTGTTAGAAAATATAAGACTTTTCTCAAATGCCCCCTTAAACGTATTCTCAGGAAAACTTGAGTCAAACCGATCGATTGTTACGATCAGTGACTTAAATTACAACAATTGATATTTTCAATTTATGATATCTCTTCATTAAACTACTAAAGCCAGCTTGTAATAAGCTGGCTTTATGTAAAATCCAAATAAATAATTAAAATATCAAAACAAAATCTGATCAATAAAGGAGTAACCCCAATAATAAACCTGAAAATTAAAGAGTAAAATGGAAGGTGAAGAATCCGGAATATAATCCAATCGAGATCTCATGGAAATCCCCCCCAAGCTGTCCCGGCTTATAATTATACCTGTACTTTGTATATAATGTAAAAAGATCATAGATCTTAAAGAATCCTAATGAAACTTCAGGACTTACTCCATTAAATCCCTTTAGATCGGTAAACCAGTTTATTCCGGGGGAAATGTATTCGATGTAAGGGACTTCAAAAATGTGCTTATAGCCAAACCTGAGGAAATTCTTTGAAGGAGCATCGAAAATATATGAATATTCGACTGCCAGATATCCGATAGGATATTTATAGTTTAATGGCTGCAGTGAAAGAAGCGGAATTTCTTTGGTTAAACTGAAGTACCTGCTCTCATCCCATGCAACAAAAGTAGGTGACGGGAGCAGAAAGACTGTACCTCCTATGCAGCACATAAGAACAAGGTTTGAGTTTGCACTTTCAACCTCCTGCTTTATAGCTTCAGGCATAGCAACTTCGTATTGTTCACTGCTGTCTTCTATTCCATTTTTATCTGTCACATAGACCATAAAAGGAACATCTGTTGTATCGAACTTAAGACCTGTAATATCTATTTCAATCTTATGTTCTTCAGCAAATGTTTTGGAGACCTCATATTGATATTTCCTGTCAAGGATCACTCTGGATTTACAGCTGTCGCTTGTATAAAACGTCAGCATAAACTTATGCGGTGTTTCAGGAGTAATATAAGAGTCAATAAGGAAAACTTCGATAGGACCGCCCTGATCCGTATTGTCCTGCGAAAATGTAATTTGAGAAAAGAAAGACAGTACGGTAAACAGAATAAACAACAGATTTTTCATAATTCCCCGATAAAAATTTCTCAGCATTCTTAATTTAACACATTTTTCAGGAATTCTTCAATCTCTGGTGATAAATTCCCAAAATAAAGAGTTTTACTTTGAGTAAATTCAATCTGAATTATCAACAAATTAATTTAACATTTTTTATTTTAAAGCGTCTTACTTATTAGAAATTGTATATAGCTGTCAGTAGCAGTATATGATAATTTAATTCATAAAATCAAGGGTGTTATATGCAAAATAATCTTTACAATTTCAGATACTGGATAATTGCAGGGATAATCTCTCTTGCGGCAGTGATTATTCTGTATCGTTATAGCACTTTTGATAGCTTAAAAATGGAAATAAGCCGTTCAAATGCCATAAATATTGCTCAGGATTTCCTTAAAGGGCAAAATGTAAGTCTTGAAGGTTACTACAGTGACGTTTATAATGTAAGCAGCTCTGTTCAGGTAAGATATATACTTAGCACTTTGAAAGATAAAGGATTTAAGGAAGTTATAGACAAGGAAAGCTGGCCTGTTTACGGATGGAATGTCATCTTTTTCGACAATCTTCCTAAGGATCAGCCTCAGACTATATATGCTGTGGGTATATCTCCTACAGGCAGGATTACAGCATATCACAGGTCAGTTCCCGATACAATGTTCCTCCCTTCTGTATCAAGGGATTCGGCAACTAAGTTTATCACTCACTACCTGAAAGAAAAAGGAATAATTGATCTTTCAGATTACAAATTAGTTGAAACAAAGGAAGATAATTTCTCAAAAAGGAACGATTTTACATTCCTTTGGGAAAAAGAATCTAAAGACGTAAGAGGTAAACTTACTGTTAAGGCAAAAGTACAGGGCAATCAGCCCGGTAGTTTTGAGTACAATCTTGAAGTTCCATCAGAATATAAAAGCATGCTTGACACAGAAAACGTTATTCTGAGCACTATTTCAATTATCTTTGTTTTCTTTTTATCCCAATTCGCAGTCGTTCTTTTCCTTAGGAAGTATCATCAGGGAGAGATATGGATCAAACTGGGAGTAAGAATAATTCTTGTATATATAGCTGTCTCTGTTATAGGGATAATTAACGCCTGGCCGGCATATGGGCACAATGTAGTTATAGGAAACCTAAGTTATTTAATGGTGAAAATCGTTTCAGCATTGACCGGCGGAATGCTATTATCTGTTTTTCTGGCCATACTTTTATTTGTAGCTTGGGCTGTCGGAGAATCATATGCCCGCGAACTTTGGCCTGCCCGCCTGAAAAGCGCCGATGCATTTATTACAGGAAGGTATATATCACTTCCCAGCGGTATTTCATTATTTAAGGGAATGATAATTGGAACAAGCTTAGCCCTTGTTTATTTATTACTGGTTATTGTTATAAACAAAGTTCCTCTGCCGGTTTATTCAGATGTCACCAACCTGTTTAATTTCTATGAAAGCTTTTCCCCGGCAATTGAATCACTGACCTCATCATTTGCTAATTCTTTGCTGGTCAGTATCGTAATGGTATTCTTTATTGTTAATACAAGCTATCAAAAATGGAAAAAGAAATGGCTGTCGATCCTCCTTTCAGGTTTGGTAACAACTCTGTGTAGCGCCATTGGGTCAAATATTCCTTCGGCAGGAAATATCAGCGCGTATATTGTAATAAGTTTTTTATACGGATGCTTATTTGCGTACATTTATCTGTTATTTGATCTGCTTACACTTTTTTCAGCCTTGTTTTATTCTTCAATGATAGTAAATATGTACACTCTGGCGGCATCAGATGCATCTTTTTATAAAATAAATTATTATATGCTGATTGCGGCATATCTTATTACTCCTGCGATATTTATAGCTGCACTTGTAAGAAAGGAAGATTTCGTTCTTGAAGCCTTTGGGCTCCCATCTCATATTCAACGGATCTCTGAAAGGGAAAGATTGAAAAAGGAAATGGAAATTGCAGCTAAAATGCAGCTTAGTCTCCTGCCTAAAGAACAGCCTTGTATAAACGGATATGATATTGCAGGTATAAGCATTCCTGCAAAGGAAGCCGGTGGAGATTATTACGATTTTATTAAATTGGCAGATAATAAACTTGGAGTGGCTATTGGCGATGTATCGGGCAAAGGCGTCGGAGCGGCTATTTATATGACGCTTACAAAAGGCATTTTCCAGGCTCACGCTGAAGAAAACATTTCACCAAAACAGGTACTGGGCAAGGTAAATCAACTGCTCTATAAAACTATAGAAAAAAATTCATTTGTAAGTATGATCTATTCGATTCTGGATATAAATAGTAACACAATGGTTTATTCTAGGGCAGGACAGAATCCGGGAATATTCTGCAGCAATGATGATGGAAATACAAAACTATTAACCAGTAACGGAATTGCTCTTGGTTTAGATTCAGGCGGAATATTCAATAAAGTACTCATCGAAGAAAAGATAAACTTATGTCCCGGTGATCTGGTTGTTTTCTATACTGACGGATTTACCGAGGCGATGAATGAATGGCGCGAGGAATTTGGTGAGGAAAGATTGAAATGCCTCATTCAGGATAACAGGCAAAAACCGGCAAAGGAGATAATAAACTTAATATTGAAAGAAATTAAAAGCTTCGTTGATGTTTATCCCCAGCATGATGATATGACAATAGTTATAATAAAAAGAAATTGATCCGGCGTAGTTAGAAATGCCCGGCCAGGATTTACTTAATTGCTAATAGCCTCTGATAACAACACCCTGTGCATGTTTCAGAGGCAGTCTTCCTTTTCATGACCTCAGCTTGCTCTGCTTACCTTTATCTCTTTTGCCTTCTCTCTCTCTGTTAACTCTCTCTTTCTTACTAATTTTCCCGGATTATCTTTAGTTTCTTTACTTTATTATAACTGATTTTTTGTTTTCATATTCCCCTTTATTTACTAATCTCATTTTCTTATATCTTCTTTCAAAGAGTCTTTCAGCGTATTTTTACTTTAATTTTTTTATAAATTGAGTAAATAAACCCAAATTACTATATTTATTTATTAATTCAGGAGAATAAATTTTGCGGATTTTAGTTAGTAATGATGATGGTATTGACTCACCAGGAATTCAGGCTTTAGCTGACGCATTAAAACAAATAGCAGAAGTAACGGTAGTTGCACCTCATACAGAACAAAGTGCAGTTGGTCATTCAATTACAATGCAGGTCCCTTTAAGAATTTCTAAATATTTCAGAAATGGAGAATTTTTCGGCTATGCAGTAAATGGAACGCCCGCCGACTGCGTTAAGATAGGAATAAGAAATATAATGCAGAGTGTGCCGGATCTTGTCGTCTCAGGCATAAATCACGGTTCAAACACTGCAATTAATATTATATATTCGGGAACGGTTTCAGCTGCACGTGAAGCGGCAATAATGGATGTACCTTCAATTGCAATTTCAATTACAAATGCGGCTGTAAGAAATTTTGATTATGCTGGAAAAGTAGCCCGGCAGTTATGCCAGTTGGTCTTGAAAAAGGAAACTGATTTGCCAAAAGGAACGTTATTAAACGTCAATGTACCGGATGTACCTGCTGACGAAATACAGGGTATTCTGCTTACAAAACAGGGAAAATCAAAGTGGGATGACCTTTACGAGGAACGTAAAGATCCTCAGGGCAGAAATTATTACTGGCTCAAAGGAGATCTTGTTGAGGTAGATAAAGACCTTGACACTGACCAGGCAGCTGTCAGAAATAAATACGTTTCAGTTACACCAATTCATTTTGACCTTACAGACTATACTACATATGAAAAAATGAAAAACTGGGAGATAGAAAAAATATTTTATGAAAAGAACATTTAACCTGTACCAAATCGACGCTTTTACAGAAAAACCCTTTCAGGGTAATCCGGCTGCCGTTACTTTCGCGCCGGGACTTTCAAATGCCGAAATGCAGCTGATTGCTCGCGAAATGAATTTATCTGAAACGGCATTTTTAACAGCTTCAGATGTGGCAGATTATAAACTCCAATGGTTTACTCCAAAAGTTGAAGCTGAGCTATGCGGCCATGCTACAATTGCTTCTCTTCATTACTTGTATGAACTTGGTAAGGTTAATAACAGACCAAGGATTACATTTGAAACCTTATCGGGAATATTAAATTGTCCGGTAAGAGATGATGCTTATTATATGGAAGTGCCGTTGATGACAATGGAAGAGTTTGACGGGTGCCGTGAAGAATTAATTGAAGCTCTGGGTGTTGATGTACATGCTATACCTCAGAAAGTTCCTTTCTTACTTTTAAGTAATGATTATTTATACATATACTCGGAAAGCCTGGATGCCTTAAAGCAGATGCAGCCTAATTTTGATATGCTTAATACGCTAAGCATGAAATATGATTTTAAGGATGTTAATATTTTTACCCGTGAAACTTTCGACAAAAATTCATTTGCTCATTCAAGGTTTTTTGCTCCCTATCATGGAATAAATGAAGACCCTGTTACCGGATCAGCCAATGGACCCTTAATGCTTGTATTAAAACGTCTTGGATTTATTGAAGAGACTGGCAAACGTGTGGAAATGATCTTTGAACAGGGAGATATAATGGGCAGACCCGGCAGGATTAAAGTTATTCATACTCCTGAAAGCAATGAACTCTATATCGGCGGCAATGCTGTTACTATATTTAAAGGAGAACTGACTGTTTAATGTTTAATATAGATAAGATTCATATTAATTTTTCTTTCAGCCCGGTCTTATTTATACTTGGATTGATTTTAATTGCTGCATATACGGTTTATTCATATAGATATACAGTACCTCAGGTTAATACTCCGTTTAAGTTCTTATTAGTTTCACTGAGGACTTTAGCCTTACTGCTGATCCTCTTTGTTATTTTTGAACCGATTTTAAGTATAGCGCACAGAAAAAAGATCGAACCTGTAAATCTGTTCTTTGTTGACGATTCCAAGTCTCTGCAGGAAAATGATGCAACTGATAAAAAGGGAACAGCAACAGCATTTCTGAAAAGACTCTCTGAAAGTCAGCTAAAGAACTCTGCCGAGCTATATTCATTTGGTTCAAAAGTTAGCAGGATATCTACTGATAGCCTGAACAAGTTTACTTTCAATGAAGGGACAACTAACTTTTCTAAACTTTTTAATAATATCAAATCTGGTGAAAAAAATATTGCTTCAATTACTATTGTAAGCGATGGTGTCATTACTGACGGCAGCAATCCGGTTTATCAGGCTGAAAAGCTTTCTATACCAGTTTATACCTTTGGATTAGGTGATACAACTCGCAGAGATAATCTTGAGGTAAGAAGGGTTCTGTTTAATGATTATGTATATGCACAGAATCCAACAACAATTAATGCCGCAATTTCAAATTCAGGCTTTAAGAACAAAACAGTGACTCTTACTCTTTCTGAGGATAACAAAAAAGTCTCTCAGCAAAATGTAACCTTAGCAAATGAAGGCATAAGCAATTACAATATTCCTTATACTCCGCAATCAGCAGGTGAAAAAAAACTTGTTCTAAGTATAAGTGAATTAAACGGCGAGTTTACCTTTGCTGATAACAAAAAGGTCTTCTATGTGAACGTACTCAATAATAAGTTAAATACACTTATCATTGCAGGCAGCCCCTCACCTGACCTGTCATTTGTAAGGAATACACTTCAGTCGGATGAAAACCTGAGGGTTAATACAATAACTCAGGTTGCTCCGGGTAAATTTCTTGAAAATGTTAATCAGAACCGCCTTATTGACAGTTCAAACATCATGTTTCTGGTTGGATTCCCCTCTTCGCAGACTCCGGATGGTTTATTAAACAGAATTATTAATGAAATTAAGAATAAAAATAAACCTTTCTTTATTGTACTTTCTGCAGGAACTGATTTCAATAAACTAAGAGCACTTCAGGCAGAACTCCCGTTTACAATTGGAAGAATAAATTCGGGTTTTACAGATGCACAGCCAAATGTTACTCCTGAGGAATTTGAAAATCCTTTGCTTCAGTCTAACAGCCCAAACCCGGAGGCCTGGAATAATCTTCCACCTGTTGCAAAACCAAATACTGAACTGTTTGCAAAGCCGGAAAGT
>JBLNEL010000527.1:0-4162 GCA_050262615.1 Bacillota bacterium | reverse complement strand
CCTCTATATCAAACTTGTTGTTTTCAGTATTATAAAACTTCACCAGGTTAAGAGATGCTAAATTACATGCTGTATCGTCAAGAAACATATATTCCGAGCATGGATTTGATGCCCTTATCTCTCCGTCTTCAGCACATGTATGCCACTCGTTAATTGTCGAATGATATTGAACTCCAGGATCAGCTGAAGACCATGCGGCATAAGCAATATCGTTCCATAGATCCCTTGCCTTTAATGTCTTGCAGGCTTTCGGCTGCCTGTTTTCACCTTTGGCTTTCTTCTTCTCTGTCCTCCAGTATAGATTCCATTCGCCGTCAGCTATTACTGCTCGCATGAACTGATTGGTTATTCGAATTGAATTATTTGAGTTCTGCCCTGATACCGTGGCATATGCCTCGGAATTCCAGTCAGTATCATATGTCGGAAATTCAATTGTCTTGAAACCAAGCTTTGCTAAATGAATTACCCTTTCTATATAGTTGTCAGGTATCAAAGCCTTACGTGCTTCAAGTACGGCTGCCTTTAACTTCAGATTTAATTTTTTATTAAACCTGTCGTTCTCTGGATGTTCTTCGTAACAGGCCTGCATGATCCTGTTAAGATGATAATTACACAACTTCGAACCAGCTACAAGTGATGCAACTTTCTGCTCTTCAACAACTTTCCAGTTGATGTATTCTTCAATATCAGGATGATCAAGATCAAGTGTTACCATTTTGGCTGCACGCCTTGTAGTACCGCCTGATTTAATTGCTCCTGCTGAACGGTCCCCAATTCTTAAAAATGACATCAGTCCGCTCGACTTCCCACCCCCGCTGAGCGGTTCATTCGAACCTCTGATCTCAGAAAAGTTTGAACCTGTACCTGAACCGTACTTAAATAACCTTGCCTCACGTACCCATAGGTCCATTATCCCGCCTTCGTTCACCAGATCATCATTTATTGACTGTATAAAGCAGGCATGCGGCTGTGGATGCGTATATGCATCCTGCGATATGCTTAATTTCCCGTTCTTATGATCAACATAAAAATGACCCTGCGATGGACCTGTAATCCCATAAGCCCAGTGCAAACCTGTGTTAAACCACTGTGGACTATTTGGCGCAGCCATTTGATTTGCAAGCATAAACATCAGTTCATCATAAAAGGCCCTTCCATCTTCTTCTGAATCAAAATATCCGGCCTTCCACCCCCAGTATGTCCAGCACCCGGCTAGCCTTGCAAATACCTGCCTTGAATCTGTCTCTGAGGTTGACTTCTCTTTATCCGGAAGCTGCTTTAACTTCTCTGTATCTGCAACTGAAGGCTGTAACCAGACAGGCACTCCCTTTTCTGACTGCTTTACCAGAAGCTTTGGAACCCCGGCTTTTCTAAAATATTTTTGGGCTATGATATCTGTGGCTACCTGCGACCAGGCCTGCGGCACTACTACATCTTCCATCCGAAAAACTACAGATCCATCTGGATTCTTTATCTCACTGGTCCGCTTTACGAACTCAATTGAAGATAAGGCATCCTCTCCCGGTTTTGTAAATACTCTGTTTATTATCATCGTTTACTCCAAAACTTTAATATATTAGAAATACCTGCAGCTACCCTTGCAGATATAAAATTTGCTTTGTACTGATTTCCTATACTAAGATTTATAAATTTTCAATCATATACAACTTGCCCAAGCACATTTGATGAAAATAATTTTCTTTTGAAAATGAACAAGGATTCCTGTCACATTCATTGGCTTTTAACAGGGGGGCTTTTTAATTTTGTTGGGACAAAATAATTATTTTTTTTTATTATCAAAAACGTTTTTGCCAAAAATATTTTTTTAAAAGAAAATAAATAATTTGCATTTTAAATAGTGTTTATTTTTGATACAAATTATTAAGCTTTAATTGTTTAAAAATATTCGTAATCTGTAACTATTTATTTAAATAAATAATAAAAGGAAAAACTATGACTGAACGTTCAGCCGGTGTACTGCTGCACCCGACCTCTTTGCCAGGAAAATTTGGTATTGGGGACTTGGGCCCTGAGGCTTATAACTTCATTAACTTTCTTGAAGCTGCCGGACAAAAACTGTGGCAGATCTTCCCTTTAGGCCCAACCGGTTATGGAGATTCTCCATATCAGTGCTTTTCTGCATTCGCCGGTAATCCCTTGTTGATCAGCCCTCAACTGCTCTGTGATGAAGGATTATTAAGTGACGAGGACCTGAACAATTTACCTGATTTTGATCCTCAAAATATAGACTACGGAAGAGTTATTGATTATAAGTACAGCCTGCTTAGAATAGCCTATAATAATTTCAAAGCCGATAATAAAAGAACAAAAAAAGGTTACGAAGAGTTCTGTAATCAACATAAAAACTGGCTGGATGATTTTGCTCTCTTTATGGCTGCAAAGGAATACCATAAAGGCGTAGTATGGACTGAGTGGTCTAAGGATATCGCTTTCAGAAAACCTGGGGCCGTCGATGAGTGGACTGAAAAACTTTCAGATGAGGTCAATTTCAGGAAATTTATCCAGTATGAATTCCATAAAGAATGGAAAGCAATTAAAAAATATGCAAACAGTAAAAATATCAAAGTTATTGGCGACCTTCCGATTTTTATTGCTTACGACAGCGCTGACCTCTGGGCAAATAAAGAACAGTTTTCAGTCGATAATAAGGGTAAATTGCTTTGTGTAGCCGGCGTTCCGCCAGACTATTTTAGCGCAACCGGACAACTCTGGGGGAACCCTCTTTATAAATGGAAAGAAATGGAAAAAGATGATTTTGAATGGTGGCGCCGCAGAATTTCTAACCTCCTTGAAATGGTTGATTTTATACGTATTGACCATTTCAGAGGCTTTGATGCTTATTGGGAAATCCCTGGCGATGCCGAAACTGCTATCAACGGAAAATGGATAAAAGCTCCTGGAGATAAGTTCTTTAATACTGTAAAGAATTATCTCGGAGAACTCCCTATTATTGCCGAAGATCTTGGCGTAATTACAAAAAGTGTTGAATCTTTAAGAGATACCTTTAACTTCCCTGGCATTAAGGTCCTTCAGTTTGCCTTTGGTACAGGTCAGGAAAATAAATTCCTCCCCCATAACCTGATTCGTAATTGTGTCGTGCATACCGGCTCACACGATAATGATACTACTCGCGGATTCTTTGAAAAAGCTAAAAATGACAAGAACTCTGATATCTACCAGTTTACTCAAAAATACTTGGGATATTTCGGCGATGTGGAAGGTATTACTTTTGAACTCATTCGCGCTGCCTATGCAACTGTTGCAGATATGGTAGTTATTCCAATGCAGGATATCCTGAACCTTGGCTCAGAAGCTAGAATGAACTTCCCCGGAAAACTGGGCGGAAACTGGTCCTGGAGATTTACATGGGATCAGGTCCCATACGAATTGGCTTCGATTTATAAGGAAATGACCGTCTTATTCGACAGACCCCCAAAACCTAGAGAGCATGTCGAAATTGAAGTTGAATAATTGCTTTTATAAAGTTAATTTAATTTATTAAGCCTGTAATCATATCAGGAATCACTTTCATGGCTTTTAATGTGATTCCTGATTTATTTTTTTAAACAACCAGATTAATTATGTTTGATTTTATTAGACAACTGCTTTCAAATTCAGCAGATAACTCCTCTTCCGGCTCCTTCTCTAAAGAGAAAAAACTCCAGATCGCTACTTGTGCTCTTTTTATAGAGATCGCAAATGCTGATTTTAATTTTTCTGAAAGTGACCGCAATGAGATCCTTTCTGTAATGAAAAATATTTTCTCCTTATCTGACCAGCAGGCTGAAGAACTGGTTCAGTTAGCTGAACAAAAGGTAAAAGCTAGTGTAAGTATCTATGAGTTTACTCAGCTTATTGACCAGAACTTCGACAAAGAGGAAAAATTTGAGATTTTGAAAAACCTCTGGAAACTGGTCTACCTCGATAAGATGCTTAACCAGTATGAAGACCATCTGATGAAAAGGATCGGTAATAACCTTAAGTTTGAACATAGGGAAATTATGGAAGCTAAACTTTTGGTTAAAGAGGAATTGAACCTGAAAGGATAATACTAAAATGAGCGGAATATTTACACTCCGCTCATTTTATGGTATGCTTGAACTTAACTCTTTTTTTTAAGCCATAAGTGCAGCAATTGCTG
>JBLNEL010000526.1:0-15610 GCA_050262615.1 Bacillota bacterium | reverse complement strand
ATTTTAGAGAAAAGCTCTATTAAAAGGGAGAATAAGGAAATTGAGAAAGCGGATCTAATAATTCCCCTTTTTCCTTCTGTAGCTAAAGAAATGAAATCCAAATATAAAAATGGAAAAATATTTTACTTTGGAAATGTTATTAATTCTTTGATTCAAGCGGATGAGTATTTAATAATTCAACGAAAAATGAATTCGAAACGTTTGCTATTCATTGGGAGTACAAAGTATTTAGAAGGGGCCAGATGTCTTATTGAAGCTTTTGTAATTCTTAAAGATAAATATCCTGATCTATTCCTAGATATTATCGGAATGCTTCCTGGTGATTTTGAATATCTACCTTCGGATGTAAAATGTTATGGATTCCTGGATAAAGGAATAGATGAGCATAGGCAATTATATTATTCTTTATTAGAAAATTCCAAAATGTATATAAATACTACCCCAAAGTGGGCCGCATTTTCGGCATCAATAGAGGCTATGTATTTCTATAACCCAGTCATCATTACAGAATACCAGGAATTTGTGAAAACTTTCGGATCGGAAATAAATTTCGGAATTTATTGCAAGGAAAATACAGTAAATACTTTATGTGCTTCAATTGAAACTATTCTAAACCATAAGTTGTATACTGATTTATGCCTTAACGCCCACTCGACAGTCAAGGATTATACCTGGAGTAATTATATTGATAAAATTCTAGACAAGATAAAACAAACTTTATGATCTGATAAACTTATAACAATTGAAATAGTCTGAAGAATTTATTTATTTTCATCTAACCTAAGGCTTTAAAGCAGCATCCCCCAGCATGTCCATTATAGATTGACAACTATTAAAGAATTCAGCAATTAATTCATTAATTTTTCTTAATTTTAGGGGATATTTATAAAACCGTAATTTTGCATTTAGAAAAGATGTGAGTGGAATGCTAAATAATAGAGATATCATTATCTTTGGAGATGATTGGGGGCGATATCCTTCTACAATACAGCATATTGGACGGGTATTGGCGAAAAATAACAGAGTCATCTGGGTGGGTTCCTTAGGGCTAAGGAAGCCAGAATTCAATCTGGATGATTTTAAGAGAGCTTTTCAGAAATTATTAAGTGTATTTCGTAAAAATTCTTCAGGAGTTGATAATACTGACGATGTTGTTGTCCTTCATCCTTTTGTTATCCCGCTTCATGATTTTAAGTTTGTTAATTTGATAAATAAATATTTGCTTATTAGAAAATTAAAGAAAGCTATGGTTTGTTATAATTTAAGCAATCCTGTGCTATTAACTTCATCTCCGGTAGTTTTTAATATTGTAGGTAGATTAGGTGAAAGTTCTGTTCATTATATTTGCCTTGATGATTATTCTCACTTTAAGGGAGCTTTTAGCAAAATTAGTAAATTTGAACAAATATTAATACGATACGCTGACTCATGTTTTTCGGTTTCCGATGTATTAGCTAATAAAATAAATAAAATTAAAGGTAAATCATACCATTTGCCACAGGGAGTTGAACTCGATCATTTTTCTAAACAAAGTAGACAAGTCCCTGATATACTGAAGGATATTGGAAAACCTGTGATTGGTTATTTTGGAATTCTTGCTCCTATATGGATAAATTTAAATCTGTTAATCAATGCAGCAAAAAGGTATCCGGAATATCAATTCCTAATAATTGGAAGATCTGAAATGGATACTTCAGAGTTAAATACAGTAAACAATATTAAGTTTATTGGGGAGGTCCCATATAAAGAACTTCCTGTTTATGCGCAGGTCTTTGATGTAGGAATAATACCTTTTGAAATAAATGATCTTACAAAAGCTTGCAATCCTATCAAGCTTTATGAGTATCTGGCTTTAGGTATTCCAGTGGTTTCGACAGCACTTTCAGAAGTCAAAAAATTTAATGATTTAGTTTTTATTGCTGAGAATGAGGAAGATTTTATAAAATTAATTAAATCTGCAGTTGAGGATTGTACGCCTAGCAGAAATCAGGCCCGAAAACTTAAAGCAATTGATTTCACCTGGGAAGCTATTACAGAAAAAATTTCTGATGTAATCATAAATGTTGAAAATAATAAAATAAGTAAAAGGTTTAGTATTTAAGTTCATATGTCTAATAATTTTATCCTTGTTACACAATATTATCCTCCTGAGATAGGAGGGGGCTCGCAACGAAGCGTGGGATTTGCTGAAGAACTTTCAAGTCTGGGGCTGAATGTTACTGTTGTTACTCCTTTTCCAACTTACCTGATGGGTGATTCGAAAACAAAGCTAAAGCTTTATGAAAAGCATGAAAATAATGGTATAACGGTTTTTGAGACCTTTGTTTATGCAAGTGACCGGGGCAGTTTTCTTAAAAGAATGCTTTACTATTTGTCGTTTACAATTTCATCTATTCTGGTGATATTGTTCCATGTGAATAAGATTGATTATCTGCTTACTATTTCTCCTCCATTATTTACAGGGATTACGGGCATAGTTCTGAAAAAATTCAAGAGATTCAAATTCATATTTGATATTGGTGATCTCTGGCCTGAATCTGCAATTCAACTTGGTTTTCTAAAAAACAAAACTGTAATTAAATTAGCCGAGAGGCTTGAAAAGACAATTTACAGGAATGCCGATTTAGTTAATACCGTAACCAGACTTACACAAAACAAGGTGAAGAGCTTACATCCTTATATAAAGGATGTGCTTTATGTTCCCAATTTTGTAAACGGATGTTCAGTAAAAAAAGCTGAAAAGGATCCTGAGCTAATGGACAAGCTTAATCTTAATGATAAGTTTGTGATAGGATATGCCGGAAATATCGGGAGTGCTCAGGGGCTTAAAATAATGACTGATGCTGCAAAGTGTACAAAAGATTTAAGTGATATTATATACCTTATCATAGGCGATGGGGTAGACAGAGAGTTTCTCGAAAGAGAGATATCTGAAAATAATTTAAAAAATGTGCTACTTTTGCCGCCTGTATCAAGAGATGAAATAATTAAATATATTTCATTATTCGATTTAATGACTATTCCGCTGGTAAAAAATGATCTATTTAAGATAACAATCCCTTCAAAATTGTATGAAAGTATGGCTGCTGGAATTCCTGTTTTATTAAGTGTTGACGGTGAGGCAAGAAAGATACTTGAGGATTCAAAATGCGGGATTTTTATTGAGCCTGAGAATTCAAAAATGCTTGCAGAAAAGATTATTGAGCTATATAATAATAGAATCTTATTATCAGAATTTGGAAGAAATGGCAGAAAAAGAGTTGATATTGAGTTTGACCGTTCGAAAGTTTTACAGAAATTTTTTGAAAAACTGACCGAAAATGAATAAAAAAGTAGAAATATCACTTTTGCTTACTACTGATTTTATAATGATTAGTCTAAGCTGGCTATTTTATTATTTGCTCAGAGTTAAAAGCGGGCTAATCAGGTTTGATATTGAACCCGAGTTAATTCTACCAGGAATTGTAATATATTTTTATTGGTTTATTGTATTTCTATTTGTTGGTATGTACAGGACATGGTTTGCAGCTTCGCGGTTTGACGAGCTTTCGACTTTATTTAAGGCGTCATTTTCCGGACTTTTCCTTTTATTTTTTTTGATATTTTTTGATGATTCCTCCAGAAATGAGGCTTCAGTAAATAGCAGATTCCTCATTTTCATGTATTGGGGATTATTTTTGATGTTCGTTGGTTCCGGAAGGTTAATTGTAAGGAGTTTGCAACGTAGACTTATCATAAATGGATATGGAAGAAGAAACACTTTTCTGGTTGGTTTTAATCAAAGGTCAAATGCTCTTCATGAAGAGATAAACAGACATAAAGCCTTAGGGCTGGATATTAGCGGTTATATTGCAACCAAGCCAGAAAATCTGGGGAAAGAGTATCTGGGAGTAAAAGTTCTGGCGACAGTTGATAATATAACAGAAGCAATAGACTGTCATAATGCCAAAGAGGTTATTATAGCTCTCGAGAAGAACCAGGAAGATGAGGTTCTTAACATAATTACAAGGTGTGATAACAAAAATGTAAATATAAAGATACTTGCTGATCTTTATGAACTAATAAGCGGGCAGGCGAGGACCTCGCAGATCTATGGTTTCCCGTTGATTGATATAATGCCACAGCTGATGCCGGAGTGGGAAAAAAAGATGAAACGGCTCATGGATATTATAGTTTCTTTAATTATTTTAATTGTCAGTTTTCCAGTTACTTTTGTTATTTCCATTCTGATAAAACTGGACAGCAAGGGTACTATTCTTTACAAGCAGAGCCGCGTAGGGTTAAACGGAAAGGAGTTTAATGTTTATAAATTCCGGTCAATGCGCAGTGATGCAGAAAAATTAACCGGTCCGGTCTGGTCGCAGAAAAATGACCCCAGAATAACCAGGGTTGGAAGATTTATCAGAAAGGTTAGAATAGATGAAATTCCACAGATGATAAATGTCTTAAAAGGGGAGATGAGTCTAGTTGGACCGAGGCCTGAAAGACCATATTTTGTGGAAAAGCTTTCGCAGGAAATTCCTCTTTATAAGAAGAGACTTAAAGTGCGACCAGGGGTTACCGGCTGGGCACAGGTAAAGCATAAATATGATGAGAATATTGAAGATGTTAAGACAAAGCTCAGATATGATCTTTTCTATATAGAGAATATGTCGTTAAGGATGGATTTTAAGATTTTATTTAGAACAGTATTTGTAGTCCTTTTCGGTAAAGGACATTTTGAATAAGTTCGCCGGAATAATTGTGCGGCGAATATAAACTTATGTGGAGTCAATATGAAAATTGCAATGGTTGATCTGAAAAAGCAGTATGCCGCTATCAAAGATGAAATTGATTCGGCTGTTAGTGAAGTAATAAGTTCTACTCAGTTTATTCTGGGAAAGAAAGTAAGCGAATTTGAATCTGCCTGTTCCGGATACCTGAATGCAAAATATGCTATTGCCTGTGCAAGCGGTACAGACGCGCTGCAGATTGTAATGATGGCTATGGATATAAAGCCTGGTGATGAAGTAATTACAACGCCTTTTACTTTTGTAGCTACAGCTGAAACAATTGCACTTTTAGGGGCAAAACCTGTTTATGTAGACATAGATGAAAAAACATATAATATCGATCCTTCAAAAATTGAAGCTGCTATAACTGAAAAGACAAAAGCAATTATCCCGGTACATCTTTATGGACAGTCAGCCGATCTGGATAAAATTATAGCTATAGCAAGGAAGCACAATCTTTATGTAATTGAAGATGCAGCCCAGGCATTTGGTACTGAATATAAGGGTAAGAAAGTTGGTGCGCTTGCCGATGCTGGTGCAACCAGTTACTTCCCAAGCAAGAATCTTGGTGCTTATGGAGATGCAGGAATGGTATTTACTCAGAATGAAGAACTTGCTGCAAAAATGAAAATGATTGCTGCGCATGGTTCTAAAGAACGGTATGTTCACGAGGTATTAGGCCTTAATTCAAGAATGGATACAATTCAGGCTGCGATACTTAATGTAAAGATCAAATACATTGATCAGTGGAATAAGGCAAGAGCAAACAATGCAAAACTATATGCAGAAAAGTTATGCAATTCAGATGTAGTTCTTCCATATACAACAGAATTTTCAAATCATATATATCACCAGTTCTCAATAAGGGTAAAAGACAGGAAAGGGCTGCAGGAATTCCTATCGTCGAAAGAAATTCCAACAGCAGTTCATTATCCAATTCCACTACATCATCAGCCTGCTTTCAGGCATTTGAGTGAAGGGGTTGTATTACCTGCGGCCGAGCAGGTGGCTAAGGAAATAATTTCATTGCCGATGTATCCTGAGCTTACATTAGAGGAGATCGAGTACATCGCATCAAACATTACAGAATTTGTCGGGAAGAAATAATTTTTATGAACGGGAAGTCAATAGTCATAATACCAACTTACAACGAATTAGATAATCTTCATATGCTCATACCTGAGTTAAGGGAGCGTTATCCCTTTCTCGATATATTAATTGTTGATGATAATTCACCTGACGGGACTGCCCAGTATGTAAAAGAAAAACAGAAGACGGACAAATGTATTAAGTTACTTGAGCGTCCCCAAAAAATGGGTTTGGGGACTGCTTATGTAGCAGGTTTTCATTATATGCTTGAGAACGGTTATGATTATGCTGTTCAGATGGATGCAGATTATTCACATGATCCGAAGGATATAGCGACTTTTTTTGAAGCAATAAAGGATAATGATCTTATTATTGGCAGCCGTTACAGCAATGGGGTAAATGTTGTTAACTGGCCAATGAGGCGGCTGCTTTTAAGTTATTTTGCAAACAAATATACAAAATTTGTTACAGGACTTCCGGTTGCCGATGCTACAGGCGGATTTAAGTGTTTCAGGAGAAAGGTTCTGGAATCAATTAATCTGGATAAAATACGTTCAAACGGGTATTCTTTCCAGATAGAGATGAATTTCAAGGCCTGGAAATCCGGATTCAGGATAAAGGAAGTTCCCATTATATTTATTGACAGGGTCAAAGGAAGATCCAAAATGTCAAAGAAAATCGTGCGTGAAGCTGTTGTTATGGTATGGAAGCTTCGCTTCAAAAGTATTTTCGGAACACTCAATTAGAATTATCCTATAATAGAAGTGAACAACATCGACCTATCTATAATTATAGTAAATTTTAATGTTAAAGAGTTTCTTCAAAACCTGCTGAATTCTATTCAAAGAAGTTCACCTCAAACATCAAAAGAGATCATTGTAATTGATAATGCTTCTGACGATGGAAGCGTTGAAATCATTAAAGAAAAATATCCCTATGTAAAGCTTATTGCAAATAAGAAGAATCTTGGATTCGGCGCAGCGAACAATATGGGTCTGGAGATGGCAAAGGGGGAGTATATACTTCTTATAAATCCGGATACAATTGTTCAGGAAGATACTTTTGATAAGTTAATAAAGTTTTTTGAGCGGACTCCAGAGGCCGGACTTGCCGGCTGCAAGGTACTTAATTCCGATGGAACGCTTCAGCTTGCATGCAGGCGCAGTTTTCCCGGGCCATGGACTTCATTTTGTAAAGTAACAGGCTTAAGTACACTTTTCCCGAAAAGCCGTATTTTTGCAAAATACAATCTGACCTATCTAGATGAAAACCAGACTCATGAAGTAGATGCGATCTCAGGGGCTTTTATGATGATGAAGCGTGAGGTTTACCTGTCGGTTGGCGGGTTTGATCCTCAGTTTTTTATGTATGGAGAGGATCTTGATCTTTGCTACAGAATTCAGAAAGCCGGTTTTAAGGTTTATTATGTGCATGAAACACAGATAATACATTACAAAGGCGAAAGTACAAAGCGCAGCAGCATGGATGAAACCAAGGTATTCTATGATGCGATGCATCTTTTTGTAAAGAAACATTTTTCGTCATCGTTTATTGTAGAAGTTATACTTCAGTTTGCAATTGTACTAAGAAAAACTCTAGCCTTTGTAAATATTTACAGGCTGGTCTTTATTGCAGTTATTCTGGATTTTATAACGTTTGATATTTCGCTATTGCTTGCCTCGCGTTTTTATCATGCAGAGCACTGGAAGGGATTTCCGGATTATACTATCTATACGGTTTATTCAATTCCTGCGATTATTCAGATATTAATAGGGTTTATTACAAGGAGTTACAGGCGTGATTCTCTTTCGGTGCTTAGAATAATATACTCAGTATTCGTTGGATTCTTTGTACTTTCATCTGTTACGTTTTTCTTTAAGCAGTATGCCTATAGCCGTGCAATTGTCATTATCACCTATATAATATTATTTTTTGCTTTTCCGTTATGGAGAATGCTTTTAAAATTGTTATTTAAGCTAGGCAGGACAGAAAACTTTCAGAACTACAAAACACTTGTTGTTGGAACTGACAGAGATTCAGTTGAACTTGCAAAGAGAGTAAAATCCAAGTCAGCTGCCGTACACACGATTGCAGGGCTAATTGGAATTACGAGAAAGAAAGTTGGGGAAAAGGTTGAGGAATTTGAAGTAATAGGAAGTCTGGACAATATAAAGAAGATAATAAGGGAGCAGAGGATAAATGAAGTAATTTTCTCCTCAAGTGAGATAAGTTATAATCAGATGCTGGCAGTAGTATCGCAGTGTCAGGGGGAAAATGTAGATTTTAAGGTAGCAGGAAATGAGCTGGATTTTCTAGTTGGGAAGTCATCAATCACGATGCTGGATGATATACCTCTTCTTGAAGTATCATATAATATTTCCTTTACAACGAACAGGATCTTTAAGTTTATGCTGGATCTATTAATAGCAGTGCCATCATTGATCTTAATATATCCGGTTATCAATCTATATGTAAAGATTTCAAAAAAAGAAACCGACTTAACCAGGTTTTTTTGCGGAATTCCGAAGGTTCTAATCAGGAAGAAAAGTCTGGTTGGTCCGGTCTGCGAGCATAATGATGCTGGGCTTTATCTTGGAAAAGAGGGGCTTACGGGACTTTGGTACACTGAGCAGGTAGATAAAAATGATAAAACAGACGTAGCAAAATTAGATGTTTTTTATGCCAAAAATCAGAATGTTTGGCTTGATCTGGAGATTTTGGGCAAAACTTTTAGTAAAATGATTAATTGAGAGGCGCATTGATGAATAAAAACGTGTTGGAATTTGAAAAGCCGATAGTTGAGCTTGAAAACAAAATTGTTGAGATGAGGAAGTACTCCGAAGTTCTTGATATTGATGATGAGATTGTGAAACTGGAGAGAAAGGTTCAGCGTTTGAAAGAAACTGTTTACAACAACCTGACCAGGTGGCAGAAAGTACAGCTTGCACGCCATCCTGAACGTCCATACACGCTTGATTATATTGAACTGATGACAAAAGATTTTGTAGAACTTCATGGCGACAGATTATGCAAAGATGATAAGTCGATAGTGGGCGGTTTTGCAAAGTTGGATGAATACAAAGTAATGATAATCGGCCACCAGAAAGGAAGGGATACAAAGTCCAATCTTTATAGAAATTTCGGCATGCCAAATCCTGAAGGCTACAGAAAGGCCCTTCGCCTAATGAAGCTGGCCGAAAAATTCAACAGGCCAATAATAACGATGCTTGATACACCAGGAGCATTTCCAGGGCTTGAAGCCGAAGAGCGGGGGCAGGCAGAGGCAATTGCAAGAAACCTTTTAGAGATGAGCAGGCTGAGGGTGCCAGTTATTGTAGTGATTATAGGTGAAGGTGCCAGCGGCGGCGCTTTGGGAATTGGTGTAGGGGACAGGATCCTTATGCTTGAAAACTGCTGGTATTCAGTAATTAGTCCTGAATCCTGTTCAAGCATACTTTGGAAGAGCTGGGATTTTAAGGAGCAGGCAGCCGAAGCCTTAAAGCTGACAGCAATTGATCTATTGAGGCAGAAGATAATTGACAGGATTGTACATGAGCCTTTAGGTGGTGCACATACAAATCCGCCAGCGATGGCATCTCATCTGAAGATGGTGCTCAAGGAAGAATTAAGTCAACTGGTAAAAATAAAGCCGGATAAACTAATTGATAACAGATTTGAGAAGTTCGGCAAAATGGGTGCCTATAACGAATAATAAAAAATAATTGTGAGCAAATGCTAGTAAGTAAAACTTTAATACGCGTTCGATATGCTGATACTGATAAAATGCAGTTTGTATATAACGGAAAGTACTTTGAATATTTTGAAGTAGGGAGAACCGAACTCTTAAGGAATATTGGACTCCCTTACAGGACAATAGAATCAATGGGATACCAGCTGCCTGTGCTTGAATCGTTTATCAGGTACAAAACTGCAGGCCGGTATGATGATCTTCTGGAAGTTGAAGCTATAGTAAAAGAACTTCCACACCCCAAAATTCATATTGATTATGTAATAAAACGGAATGAAACCGGGGATATTATTGCTGAAGGATACACTGAACATATCTTTATTAAAGAAGATACAAAGAAAGCTGTGCGTCCACCCCAGTTTTATATTGATGCTTTAACTCCACATTTAACTGAAGAAGTAATAAAATGAAATTTCAGAAAGAGATTGACGAGATAATTCAAAATGCTTTTAAGGAAGATATTGGTCAAAGTGACATTACGACCGAGGCAACAATATCTTCAGCTACTATTGGTGAAGCAAAGTTCCTTGCAAAGGCTAATGGGATAATTGCAGGGCTTGATATTGTAGAGAGGGTATTTTATCTTTTCGATCCATCGCTTGAATTCCATAGATTTGTAAAGGATGGTGATAAGATTGAATATGGTCATATTATTGCTTCAGTAAAAGGGAAGGCTTCATCAATTCTGACCTCAGAAAGGACAGCATTGAATTTTCTGCAGAGAATGAGCGGAATTGCCACACTAGCCGATTGTTTTAAAAATGAAATAAAGCATACCAAAGCACGTATAATAGATACGAGGAAAACTGTTCCGGGGCTGAGGATAATTGATAAAATGGCAGTAGAAGCCGGCGGATGTAAAAATCACCGTATGGGTTTATATGATATGTTTCTTATTAAGGACAATCATATAGAAGCAGCGGGTTCTATTACTGAAGCTGTAAGGTCATGCCGCGAGTATATGAAAAAGCATGGGAAGGGTTATAAGATAGAAGTTGAAGTAACAAATTTAGAACAGACAAAAGAGGCGCTTGAGAACAAGGCTGATATAATAATGCTGGATAATTTTGACGTTGAGCTGATGAGTGAAGCCGTCAGTCTGATCGATGGCGGAGCATTAATTGAAGCTTCCGGCGGGATAAATCTTACGACAGTAAGGGATATAGCTGAAACAGGTGTTGATCTTATTTCTGTCGGTGCACTTACACACAGTGTAAAAGCATTAGATATTTCATTAAATCTGACGCTTACTGCCTGAACCCGATTAAGAGAGGATGATGAAAGATAAAGTAAAAGAACTGACCAAGGATACGGCGATCTATGGCATAAGTACGATTGTAATGAGATTCATTTCTTTTTTGCTTACCCCTTATTATACACACGTCTTATCAACTGCTGATGTAGGAATTCAGGGGACAACCTATGCTTATATTGCATTTCTGAATATTGTATATCTATATGGTATGGATTCAGCGTATATGAAATACGCCTCGTTAAAAAACGAGGGGGAAAGAAGGCGTGTATTTTCAACGCCTTTTGTTTTTGTAATATTAAGCTCACTTGTCATATCAGCCCTCTGGATCGCCTTCAGAGCAGATATTAACAGGTTTATGGAAATACCAGAAAGTTATTCGGATATAACATATTATATTGTCTGCATTTTATTCTTTGATGCACTTTCAGTTATACCATTTGCTCACCTTAGGTTAATTAGAAAAGCAAAGAAGTTTGCAATAATCAGAGCGGCAAGCATCATGGTAAATGTAGTTTTAAATGTAGTACTGATCAGCGTATTTCATCTTGGTATAAAGGGTATTTTTATAAGTAATGTTGTCTCTTCAATTTTTACATTTATTATTCTCCTTCCGGATATTATTGAAAACCTTGAACTTAAAATTGATAATAAAACCTTAAGATCGATGCTTCGTTTTGGTCTTCCTTATCTTCCGGCAGGGCTTGCATCCATGGTAATTCAGGTAATTGACCGTCCAATACTACAGTCGCTTACAAATGAAAGTGTAGTGGGTATTTATAATGCCAATTATAAGCTTGGAATTTTCATGATGCTTTTTGTATCGATGTTTCAGTATGCCTGGCAGCCATTTTTTTTAAACAATGCAAAAGAGGAAAATGCCAAAGAAATATTTTCAAAAGTGCTGACATATTTTGTTCTGGCAGGCAGTGTAGTACTGGTAGGAATTTCATCTTTTATAGATGTAATTAAGTTTTTAATTGGTCCTGCTTTCAGAAGCGGAATAATAATAATCCCAATAGTTCTGCTTGGATATCTTTTTAACGGGATCTACATTAATTTCACTGCAGGGATATTTATTAAAGAGAAGACAAAGCATCTGCCTTATATAACAGGGATTGGTGCATTGACCAATATAATAGTGAATTATACGTTAATTCCTTACCTAGGAATGACCGGAGCTGCATTAGCTACACTTGCCAGTTATTTTGTTATGGCGCTGGTGTTGTTTTTTGTCATGCAGAAATTCTACAGAATAGAGTATGAATATGGAAAACTCCTCAGAATATTTATTTCGATAGGGATTTTTGCTGCCGGTTTTTATATTTTAGGCGGACATAATTTATTATTTAAGTTGGGCCTGATGGTCCTGTTCTTTTTACTTCTTTTAGCTTTCAGAGTAATCAATAAAGAGGAAATACTCTCGGTCAGCAATATGTTGTTTAAGAGGGTCTTAAGAGTACCGGCGAGGAAGAGTGCCGGATAATGAAAACTGCCGGATAAGGAAAACTGGAAAAATATAATATGGAATTTAGTGAGATAAAATTCGACTGCAGGCATTTTGCCGGACACGTTCCATGCAAGCCAAACAAACTATATGGTGTTCATTGTAAGAAGGAAAATGGGGAAGACTGTCAATATTATAGTCCAGCCTCAGTAAATATTCTTTTAATTAAGCTGGGTGCTGCAGGCGATGTTATAAGAACAACTCCACTTTTATATGCAATAAGGGAGAAGCATAAAGATGCTCATCTGACCTGGCTTACGCAGTTTCCGGATCTGGTACCAACTATAAAAGAAAGTCCGCTTGGGGCAGATAAGGTCCTTTTGTGGAATGAGACATCACTGACAACAGTAAAGGCATCAGAATATGAAGTTATAATAAATCTTGATAAAGATGAGCAAGCCTGTGCTCTAGTCAATTCAATTAACAATAAAAAAGAAGTTTTTGGTTATATATTAAAGAACAATAAGCCATATCCTGCTGACGAAAAGGCAGTTCATAAGTATATGACAGGCGTATTTGATGACATAAGCATATCAAATAAAAAGAGTTATATGCAGGAAATCTATGAAATATGCGGATTTGAATATGATTGTCAGGAATATATACTTCCGGAATTCGACAGGAGTACAAAGTTCGAAATTGATCATAGCAAGGCAGTTGTAGGGTTAAATACCGGATGCGGGGGGAGATGGACTTCGAGGTTATGGCCGGAGGAATACTGGCTTGAATTGATTGAAAAGCTTCAGAAATCAGGTTACGAGGTTGTAATTCTAGGCGGGCCGGAAGAAGAAGAGAAGAATTTAAGGCTTCAGAAGAAAACAAAAGCAAAGTATTTTGGTGTTATGCCTCTGAAGACCTTTATGGGGCTGATGGATCAGTGTGATCTTATAGTTTCAGCAGTAACTATGGGGATGCATATTGCCATTGGTCTTAAGAAAAAGCTAATTTTATTCAATAATATATTTAATAAAAATGAATTTGAGCTTTTCGGGCGCGGAGAGATAATAGAGCCGGCAAAGCCATGCCAGTGTTATTTTTCCCCAAAATGCAAGAATGAAGAATACAGATGCATTGAGCATATTTATCCCGACAGAGTCCTTCAGTCGGTTAATGACAATTTAAAATAAAATCTTTCCTTTCAGGGTCAGCAGGGCTAATGCTCTGCTGATGCTCCAATCAATTTTCAATAGTCGAATTTTATTAATAATCAACATTGCATTTAAGCTTTGTTGAAGCTAAATTCTAAGTACCTTTCAAAACGTTTTTACAAGAATTATTCCGGATTTATTTGCCAGAAAAAGATATTTATGAGCGACAAGATTTCAATAAAGGTAAAAAGGGTTTCTGCTGATTTCCCCGATATTTCACTTCCAACTTATGCCACCAAAGGCAGTGCGGGTCTGGACTTAAGAGCTGCAGTGCTTAATAAAGTAATTATTCCAAGCGGAAAAACCGCAATGATCCCGACAAATCTTTCAGTTGAGATACCGGAAGGCTATGAAATTCAGGTACGTCCCAGAAGCGGGCTGGCTGCAAAGCATTCAATCGGGGTTCTCAATTCGCCTGGTACGATAGATTCTGATTACAGGGGCGAAATTAAGGTTATTCTGATAAACTTCTCTGATGATGATTTTGAGATATCACGGGGTGACAGGATTGCACAAATGATCTTGTCGAGAGTTTATGTTGCAGAACTGATTGAAACTGATGACCTTTCAGACAGTGATCGCGGGGAAGGTGGTTTCGGTCATACCGGGAAATAATGTTTTATCAGTTGTATACTGGAATATATAAATCTGAAATTTATAGATCAGTATACAGTTACTTTATAAGAGGATAAATGGCAGAATTTATACATCTACATAATCATTCACACTATAGCCTTCAGGATGCTGCTTGTACTGTACCGGAGATGCTAAAAGCCGCAAAGAAAAACAATCAGCCGGCAGTAGCTTTAACCGATCATGGTGTAATGTTCGGTATTTCGGAGTTTTTCCATAAAGCTGAGAAAGAAGGCGTTAAGCCGATAGCGGGTATGGAAGCCTATATAGTTCCTGACGGTTCCAGATTCGAAAAGGGTAGAAGTGATGATGGAACTGATAAAAAGAAATCCAGGCACTATAATCATATAATTCTTCTTGCCAAGAACAGGACCGGCTATAAGAATATGATGAAGCTTTCCTCAATAGGGCATACTGAAGGGTTTTATTACCGTCCCAGAATAGATTTTGAATTGCTTAAGGAGCATAAGGAAGGCATCATAGTATTGTCGGCATGTGCAAGCGGGATAGTCTCAGTACATCTTGTAAACAATAACTATGATAAGGCTAAGAGTGTTGCAATTCAATATAAAGAGCTTTTTGGTGATGATTTCTATCTCGAGATACAGGATCATGGGATGGATATTGATAAACCTATACTCGAGGGAATGCCAAAGCTTTCCAGAGAATTAGGGATAAAGCTAGTAGCCACAAATGATTGTCATTATGTAGAAAAAGATCATGCTATTGCCCACAATATTCTTCTTCTATTAGGAGATAAGACAGGGACAGCTGATTATAAGAAATTAAGATACAATACAGATCAGATCTACTTTAAGTCCTCTGAAGAGATGGCCGATCTGTTCAGAAAGTATCCGGGAGCTGTTGAGAATACACTCGAGATAAACGAGAAGATCAATTTCAAACTTGAATTTGAGGGTTATCTTAATCCAGATTTTCCAATTCCGCCTGAATCAAACGCGAAGGATCTTGATGAGTATTTTGAGCAGATAGCACGAGAAGGGCTGCAAAAAAGGTTTAAGAAACTTACCCCAGAAATTGAAGACCGGTTTAATTATGAGTTAGAAACCATTAAGAAAATGGGTTTTTCGGGGTACTTTTTAATTGTTCAGGATTATATTAATGCTTCAAAGAGCAGGGGTATATCAGTTGGTCCGGGCAGAGGAAGTGCTGCCGGAAGCCTTATAGCATACACTACCGGAATTACAAATGTAAATCCACTTGAATATGATCTGCTGTTTGAAAGGTTTTTAAATCCTGCAAGAAAATCGATGCCTGATATTGACGTTGACTTTGCAGATGATAAGCGTGGGAAGGCAATTGAATATGTTAAGGAGAAGTATGGTGAAAAGTCTGTTTGTCAGATTGTAACATTCAAAGAGCCCCCTCTGCCACGCCGCGCCCAGGCCTCCGGCTGCACCCTCTGCCCCGCCGGCGGGCGCAGGCTCGCCCCCCAGGAGG
>JBLNEL010000525.1:0-9727 GCA_050262615.1 Bacillota bacterium | reverse complement strand
GTTGCAAGACTCCATTATGGGAACATCCCTTTTGAAAATGCAACACCATTTGATGATTTTACACTGGTTCAGATTATGGCTGGAGTAGCTGCTGTAATTGGTCATGTATGGACAATTTTTGCCGGATTCCGGGGTGGAAAAGGAATTGCAACTGCTCTTGGAATGCTTATGACCATTATTACTGTTGATATGCTGGTTGCCCTGGCTGTTTTCATTATCGTGGTCTCAGTTACAAAATATATTTCTCTGGGCTCGATCTTAGGCGCTATCTCTGTTCCGCTCATTCTTATAATCCGTGAGAATATCTTCCATGTCAACATTCCCGGTTATAATGTTGTTTTGCCCTTTACAATTGCTATTTGTCTTCTTATACTTTTTACTCATCGTGCAAATCTCAAAAGACTTGTGGCTGGTAAGGAAAACCGTATAAGTTTGTTTGGCAAAAAGAGTGCTTAAGATCTTTGTTTTAAGGAGTTTTTAAACAAACGGGGGTAAGGAAAATTTTTATGGAAAGTTTTCTTTACTCCCGTTTTTATTTATAATAAATTCATCACTGTAATTTCCTTTCATTCAAAAAATAATTAAATAAATATATTATGAAGATTTCTGTTATAGGTGCAGGCGGCTGGGGTACAACTTTGGCTGTACTGCTGAATAATAATGGGCATAACGTAACACTTTGGGAATATGATCAGAAGTATGCCGGTGAACTGGCTGCCAATAGAGAAAACAGGCTTTACCTGCCTGGAATAAAATTGCCTTCTGAAATGTCAATTACAAGCACTCTTCAAGATGCTGTCTGCGATATGGAACTGATAGTCTTTGCCGTTCCTTCGCAATTCTTAAGAAGCGTGGTTCAAAAAATAGACTATAGCTTTATTAAAAATTCAACTTTGGTCAGTGTCGCTAAAGGCGTTGAGAATAAAACTCTATTAACTATGTCGCAGATGATGAAAGATCAGATACCTGCACTGGATGACCATCAGATTGGCGTTCTCTCCGGCCCCAGTCACGCCGAAGAGGTAAGCCGCAAGATCCCTACTGCGGTGGTTGCAGCTTCGAAAAACGAATCGGTCTCCAGACTCATCCAGTCGGCTTTTATGACCTCATATTTCAGGGTTTATACATCAACTGACATCCTCGGTGTCGAACTCGGCGGCGCGGTTAAAAACGTTATTGCAATCGGTGCCGGAATAATTGACGGCGCAAAGTTCGGCGATAATACAAAAGCAGCAATTATGACACGCGGTATTGCTGAAATCTCACGCCTGGGTATTGCAATGGGCGCCAGGGCTGAAACATTTGCAGGCCTCTCTGGTATGGGCGATCTGATTGTAACCTGTATGAGCAAACATAGCAGAAATAGATTTGTCGGTGAAAAAATTGGAGAAGGAAAGAAGCTAAAAGAGGTACTGGCTTCAATGACCATGGTGGCCGAAGGTGTTGAATCCTGCCGTTCTGTTAAACAACTCTCTTCAAGACATGAAATAAGTACTCCGATTGTTGATGAAGTCTATAAAGTGCTCTTCGAGGACAAAGACCCGGTGCAGGCTACAAATGACCTAATGACTAGAGATATGAAATCCGAGGATTAACTTAATAGAAAAAACTTGATAGATAAAAAAAGAGCGGAATTTCGGTTCCGCTCTTTTGATTTTGCTTGGTTGTCTGATTACCAATCTATTTTATTACCAAATTTTACTTACATCTCATTTTTATTAACATCACAGTTTTATTTACATCTCAATTTTGATTACAGCTGTGCGACTTTTCTGCCTGAAGCGATTTCTTCTAACCTGGCTATTCTTTCTTCCATAGGCGGGTGAGTAGAAAAAGCCTTCATAAAAGATTTCCCTGAGAGCGGACTTACAATAAACATGTGCGCCGATGCAGGCTGAGCATTCAGCATCGGCATGCGTTCGTTTGATATTGATAGCTTTCTTAAAGCTGAGGCAAGTGAACGCGGGCTGCCTGAGATTGCACTTCCGCCTTCGTCTGCTAAGTATTCCCTTGACCTTGAGATTGCAAGCTGAATTAACATTGCAATAATAGGAGATAATATCATAAGAAAAAGTGCACCTATTCCGCCTCCGCCGTCACGGTCACGATCATCTCTCCCGGTACCGAACATAAGCGCCCAGCCGGCCATTCTGGCTACAAATGTGATTGTACCGACTAATGTCGCGGCTATTGTTCCTATAAGTATATCCCGGTGCTTTACGTGCGCAAGTTCGTGCCCTATTACTCCGGCAAGCTCATCTTCATCCAGTATGTTTAATATTCCGGTGGTTACAGCTACAGCTGCGTGCTCAGGATTTCTGCCGGTGGCAAAAGCATTTGGAGTCGGGTTTTCCATGACGTAAACCTTAGGCATGGGCAGTCCGGCCCTTTGAGACAGATTTTCTACAATTCTATATAGCTGCGGAAACTCCTCACGGCTGACCTGCTGAGCTCCGTACATTGTAAGTACTATTTTATCTGAAAACCAGTATGACCCGAAATTCATTACTATTGAAAACATAAACGCAAACATCATTCCCCGTTCACCGCCGATTAAGCCCCCTACAAGCAGAAACAGTAACATCATTGCCGACATTAAAACAAAGGTTTTTAAGGTATTCATTTCCTTCTCTTGTTAATTATTAAGTTGAGCAAACTTAAGAAAATTTCCCCTCATGGAGTAATTAATCTTAAATTATAAAGCTTTAACAACTATCCCTTAAGTTTTGTTTCATAAAAATCTAAAAAAAAGAATGCTTGAAAATTTCAGCAAATTGAAACTTTTTATTCTTTTTTATAAAACTAGCAGCCATTTTCAGACGTCTAAATCCTGATGCGTGTCTGAATTAAAGTGTCAATCAATTCTATATTGTTTTTTTCTAAAATGACCAGTTATAAACTTTCAGGAATTATTTAAATATGTCAGAAAGCAGAATTGCACCTTTTATCCTTGTGGTTTTAATCCTAATCTCATCTAATATTTTGGCCCAGGTTAATTCAGTTACTGGGAAAATATTCGATTCAAAGACAAAAGAACCGCTTATCGGGGTAAATATTATCGTAAATGAGCTTAAAGGAGTTGGAACTTCCAGCGATATTAACGGAAACTACAATATTAAAGTCCCTTATGGAAGTTATTCCGTTACAGCCAGTTTAATCGGTTATCAGCCTGTTGTAAAAACAGACGTAATAGTTACAGCCGGAAGCGAGGCACGCATAAATATCTATTTGGAGGAGGCTTCGGTCGAGCTTCAGTCAGTTTTGGTAAAAGCTGACTATTTCGACAAGGCAACTAAGGACAATAACCTAAGCACAGTTGTTCTTGGCGCCGAAGAGATCAGGCGTTCGCCTGGCTCGGCACAGGATTTCCAGAGAATACTTCAGGGTATGGCTGGTGTATCGTTTTCAAATGACCAGAATAATGAACTCTTAGTCCGCGGAGGCTCTCCAAATGAAAACCTTACGGTTTTTGATAACATGGAGATACATTCGACTAACCATTATCCAAATGAACATAACTCCGGCGGACCAATAAATATGATTAATGTCGATCTTATTGAGGATATACAGTTCTCTACCGGCGGCTTTATTTCAAAATACGGCGATAAACTTTCGTCTGTAATGAATATTACCAGCAGGGAAGGTACAAGAAATAACCAGTTTAATGGTAACTTAAACCTCTCAATGGCAGGCTATGGTACAGTCCTGGAAGGCCGCATTGACGGCGGTAAAGGCTCATGGATAGTTTCTGCAAGGAAAAGCTACCTGGATATGATAAAAGACGCTATTGGACTGACAGCAGTTCCAAAGTACTGGGACGGTCAGTTTAAAATTGCCTATGACCTTTCCTCAATTCATAAACTTTCCTTCTCCGGCATCTATGGCAATGACAGGATTTTCTTGGAAGGCTCATCTGATGAATCTGATATTACTAAAGCCGGCAGAATAGATTCAGTAGGAAATGAGAGGGTAGATGTAAAACAATCTCAGTATGCTGCAGGCTTTAATATGAAAAGCCTGTGGAGCAAAAGCTTTTACTCATTGTTTACTCTTTATTATAATAATTACCATAATGATATCATTTCAAATGAGGATTTTGAAAAAAGAGTATATAACTCCAGCGGGAAAATAGCTTCATCAACCCTTCTTAAACAGCGGGAGGTGTTTTATGATAAGCACGATAACGGGCAGGCTGCATTAAAAGCTGAATTTATCTGGAACCTCGATAAAAGCAATGAACTGAATTTCGGAGGATCTGTACTGACAGGGGACTTTAAACAGAAACTATATATTTCTGGAGATTCCTCGCGCTATCTGATAAATAATACATGGCAGACTGTTAAGGTTAAGCCTTCTGACCTGACTTATGATATCCGGCTTTTTGATAATTATAAGTATTATGCCTATTTAAATGATAAGTTAAAGCTCTTCGATGGCAGGCTTTTGTTTAATTTGGGCTTAAGATACGATTACTTTACATATTCCGGTCACGGAAATCTGAGCCCCCGTCTCTCAGCTACTTATTTCATTACTCCGGCACTTACTAATATTAACTTTGCCTATGGCGAATACTATCAGTCACAGGCCTATCCGACCTATGGCGATCGCGAACACTCGGATGTAAATAAAAACCTTAAGAATACCCATGCAACTCACTATGTGCTTGGATTTGAACATATAATTGATTCGGGATTGAAACTTACACTCGAGGGATATTATAAACAATATGAGGATATTCCGGTCTCAGAGACTTTTATTTACTACTTTGACCGTACAAACCGTTCATTAAGAAACTTAAACGTTGGCAGTCAAAAAGTAACCGGAATCGATTTTATGCTGCAGCAGAAACTTGTAAAAGATATTTATGGAACTCTCAGCATCTCGAAAATGTGGTCGCAGTGGAATGATCCCAGAATTGGAAGGGAAGGGAGCAGGTTCCAGTCAGATTTTGATTTTCCCAATATTTTTACTCTTATAATAGGTAAAAGATTTGCAAACCTGCGCGAAGAATTGAACAAAATGCCCTTTTTTATTAAGTATCCAAGCTATTTGCTGCCTTTTTCTGACGACATGGAAATAAGCCTCAGATGGAGATATGCCAGCGGAAAACCCTATACTCCTAGGCATTTTGTGACTTCTGAACAGCATTATGAAGGCGAAGTAAGATGGAGCAGCGGCACCTGGGTGCCCTCAGATGAGTATAATTCAAAGCGTTATGATGACTACCACCGCCTCGATATAGCCTTCAGCAGCCGTTTTAACTTTCAGGGATGGAATATTTCAGTCTTCCTGTCAGTAGAAAACCTCTATAATAGAAAGAATATAGCCGGATATCAGTATAATTCAGATGGAACGGTTGACATGGTTTACCAGTTTTCTTTATTCCCTGTGGCAGGAATTGAACTTGAATTCTAAAAATGGCCCAAAATTGGCATAGTTTCGTTCAATATAAAAATATCTTTTTTTATGGATATTTTTTATTAAATTTCCGGGCACTAAATTTTTACTAAAACATAAGATTTTATTTTTTTTATCCAATCTAAATTATATATTTACAGGGGAATTTAGATAAAATTTCTATCTAAGAGGAAAAAGAATGACTCAGGCTAAATACGGGGATATTGTAAAAGTCCGGTTTACAGGTAAGCTTGAAGACGGTAAGATTTTCGCGTCATCAGAGGGTGAACTGCCCCTGGAGTTTAAGATTGGCAGCGGAAAGCTACTCGAAGGTTTCGAAGAATCTGTAATTGGAATGTGCCCTGGTGAGAAAAAGACTGTGAAGATTCCTGCTGAGAAGGGTTATGGACAACATAACAATAAACTTGTAATAAATGTTGAAAAGGATAACTTCTTTGAGAATTTAACCCCGGAAATTGGCCAGACTCTTGAAATTAATGGTTGCGAAGGTATTCCGGTTACTGTAACCCAGATTACTGACTCAACTGTTACTCTCGATGCCAATCATCCGCTTGTAGGGAAAAATCTGGTCTTTGAAATAGATTTAATTGAGATTTTATAGATTGTTATATAAATAGAGTTGTTAAATCCTGCTTCCTTTATTTAGAAAGCAGGATTTTTTTTATTTAAAAGACTTCTTCAATAATTTTTATTGCTTCTTCAATACTTTCAAATGTCACGTCAAGATGAGTTACTGCTCTTAAATATCCTACCTTGCCCCCGGATAAAATAAGTCCCCTGGATTTTGCTTTTTCAAGAGCCTGATCAACGCTCATCGACTTTGGTCTGAATGCAAGTATGTTTGTCTGAACTGTGGAGATATCAATCTCGAGATTAGGATTTTTCGAGATTGTATTAGCCAGCATGCATGCCTTCTCATGGTCTTCTTTTAATCTCTCCCTGTTATTCTGAAGTGCATACAATCCTGCTGCAGCAAGTATTCCAACCTGACGCATTCCGCCCCCCCAGGCTTTTCTTACACGGAAGGCTTTCTCTATTAATTCCCTGCAGCCTGCAATTATTGACCCCACAGGAGCACCAAGTCCCTTGGATAAACAACATGAAATTGTATCAAATTCCTTTGCGTATTCACTCTCACTAATTCCCGTTGCAGCTGAAGCATTCCAGATCCTTGCTCCATCCATATGGTAATATAAATTGTGTTTCCTTGCCAGATTAGCTAATGCCTTAATATTCTCCATCGGGTTAATTGTCCCGCCTGCTCTGTTATGTGTGTTCTCGACAGCAATAACTCTTGTCTTTGGCATATAGTATGCGCTTACCGGACGAATAAATGGCTCTGCCTGTTCTGGTGTATATACACCATTTACCCCGGTTATAGGAAGTAACTGAATGCCGCTTAAAACTGAAGGTGAAGCAGATTCGTAGTTGAAAATGTGTGCATCCATTTCACAGATAACTTCATCTCCCGGACTTGTAAGTACATTAAGACATAACTGGTTTCCCATCACTCCGCTCGAAACAAATAAAGCTGCTTCTTTTCCTAATAATTCAGCTGCATAGCTTTGAAGTTTGTTTACCGTAGGATCTTCCTTAAAAACATCGTCGCCAACCTCTGCCTCATACATTGCCTTACGCATTGCTTCGGATGGGCGGGTTATTGTATCACTTCTAAGATCAATTATTTTATTCATTATTGTTCCTGAAAAATTTAAGTTTTGTAAAAATATGCAATAAACTTTCTAATTACATGGGGTATTCTGTTACTGTATAAATTAATCCCCAAAAATACTAGTTCTTCTATTGTTCACTTTTCGGTAATTGCTCAGTTAGCAATTAAGTCTAAACCGCAAGCGATTTGCTTACAGTCAATCTTACTGAAAAGTACAGCCAGCGATTGCTTACAGTCAATCTTAATAAAAAGTACAGCCAGCGATTTGCTTACAAGAACTATTTAATAGTATTAAAAGACTCAATAATTTTGAAGAATATTGAGCTAACTGTCAGAATTGGGTATTGGTTCTGAGTATTAAAACTGTACGAATTTCGCTGTCAGTGAAAGTGTCGGATTTTCTCTGACGGTTCACAATTAATATCTAATCTTAAGCCATATTTCATTCATAAGTCATTTCCCATTCATAAGTCATTTTTCATTCATAATTCATTTTTCATTCATAAGTCATTTCCCATTCATAATTCATTTTTCATTCTTAAACCATTTTTCATTCTTAAGCCATTTTTCGCTCGTAAATCATTCCCCACTCATAAGCCATTCCCCATTCATAATCTATTGTTCAGTCTTTAGCGGATTTTCTGACTGCTCATAAAATTTATTCTGGAGTTCAAGTATTTTATTGTTCGATTTTACAGCCTTTATAAGCTTAACTAACTGATCAGCTTCGTTATTAATAAGCATCTCACCAAGCTCTTTATTTGCAGGACTTCCGTCGCCTGAATAATGATTTGGGAACTTTGCATACCACCAAATACCTGAAAAGCTATTCTGCAGATCATTTAACCTTTTCTGATCATCACCGCTTTGAACATTCGCTTTATCTAAATGTACCAGATCAGGGCGGTGTGCTAACATTGTTGAAGTCTCTGTTTCTCCGGCATGCCCGTCGTTAAGTGTTTTTCTTTTTGCCTTTACCTCTTCTGCAAACTTTGGATCGTCAGCAGGAGTGAAAAGAATTACTGCATAGTCCCTTTTTTCAGAAAGCTGTGCCTGGCAGAAGTATCTTAAGAAATATGTGTTGCCCCCATGCCCGTTAACTATGATGATTTTCTTAATGCCGTTGCGGGAAAGTTCATTGCATGTTTCCTGAAGCAGATCCCATGTGATCTTGCTGCTGTATGCAATTGTTCCTGGCTGATGTTTTGCTTCAAATATCTGCCCGAAATAATATTGCGGAAATATAATTGAATATTCCTGCTTTACAGCACGCTTTACAACTTCCCTTGAATCAAGCAGGTCTGTGCCTAATGGAAGATGCGGCCCATGTTTTTCAAGTATCCCGAAGGGGATAATGCATGTGCCGCCTGAGCTCTCAACTGCATTCCTGAAATCCAGCGCCGTTAGCTCTTCATAGTTAACCGGCAGTTTTGAAGTCTGTTTTTCCTGTCCATATATAAATGAGTAGGATAATAATAACAAAAAGATAACGCCTGCAGATCTGCCTTTGCCTTTGAACATTATATTTCTCCATTAATTTTAAGTGTTGCAAATAAGTATTTCAAAAGTGACGATAAAAAAGTATGTTTTTATATTAAAGTCAACAAAAATATTAAATTAGAATTTTTATATTAAATAATGCCAGGACTTATTTGTTATTATCATTATCCATAATTATAAGTATTCACTCGTTTGCAGAAGGAGAATAGAATGAGAAATATTGTATTATATATTGCTGATAGTCTTGATGGTTTTATTGCCAGAGAAAATGGAAGTGTCGACTGGCTTTTTACTGATGCTGATTATGGGTATTCTGAGTTTTATAATTCCATTGATACTGTGCTTATGGGCATGAAAACATATAAATCCATATTTGAGTTAGGCGGCGGCTATCTTTATAAGGATAAAAAAGGATATGTTTTTACACGGAACCCTAACCAAAAAAAAGAAGATTACGTGGAATTTATTCACGAAAAGATAGCTGAATTTACCAGGGAATTAAAGAATTTGCCTGGAAAGGATATATGGTTAGTTGGCGGAGGAGAAATTATAAAGATATTTGCTGATGAATCTCTGATTGACCAGATCATTATTTCTATACATCCGAAAATTCTGGGATCGGGGATACCATTATTCCCGGCCCCCTTAAAGGAAACTGATCTGAAACTAATTGGATCTGAATCCTTTGACAGCGGCCTGGTTCAATTAAACTACCTGGTAGTTAAATAACCTGAAAAGTTATTATATTTAGGCTTCATGAATTAATCACTTTGCTAAAAAATTACTTTGCTAATTGATTACTTTGCTAATTGATTACTTTGTTATTTTATTAGTTTGTGATTTAACTCTTCGCGAATTTTTCACTTTGCTGATTTGTCAGTTTGTGATTTAACTCTTCGCGAATTTTTCACTTTTACGAATCTGACCGTCATAAATCAGATTCTTCATGAATCAGACCTTTCATGAATCTGACACGTCATAAATCTGACGCTTCATGATTTTGATTCTTTGCTATTTTGATCCTTTGCTATTTTGATCCTTTGATATTTTGATTCTTTGCTATTTTGATTCTTTGCTATTTTGATTTTTTGCTATTTTGATTCTTTGCTATTTTGATTCTTTGCTATTTTGATTCTT
>JBLNEL010000524.1:0-6571 GCA_050262615.1 Bacillota bacterium | reverse complement strand
TAAATCTTTTTATTCAGTCTTAGCAGTAGCAATTAAGAACTTAGTAGCACCTGATTTCTTTAATACATCCAGTAGCTGAACAAAGGATCCATGAAGAGCATTCTTATCAGCCTTAATTATCACCTCTTTGTTCGTCTTATTTAAGAACTCTACCTGGAGGCTCATCTGAAGTTCATTTAAGTCTACCTGCTTGTCATTGATATAGATCTGATTCTTGTCGTTTAAGTATACCTCAATGCTTCTGTCACGAGTATCCACAGTCTCACTGCTTGATGCCTCAGGGAGTTTTACCTTCAAAGCCCCTGAGACTAGGAATGGGCTTGCTATCATGAATATAAGTAAGAGTACAAGTACTACATCAGTAAACGGAGTTATATTGATCTCACTGAACTCATGTTCATCAAGCCTGTATCTATTGCGACCTCTACTGCTGTACATTTGTTATACCTGTTCCTTCTGATGCTGAATAGAAGAAGATGATTGAGGCTGCTGAAGCTTTAACTTTCCAATCAGTTCAGCTATTGAGTCTTCTATCAATGGCATTGAAAGCTTTATCTTACGGATAAAGTAGTTATAGAACATTACTGCCGGAACTGCTACAAGTAATCCTGCTGCTGTTGAAATTAAAGCCTCGGCTATTCCGCTCATTACTCCTAAGTAACTTGAAGCTTCATTTACCGAAAGAGCCTGAAATGACCTGATTATTCCTATTACTGTTCCAAATAGTCCTATAAAAGGTGATATGCTGCCAAGGGTGGATAATATTCCAAGCCCTTTCTCAAGCTTTACTAACTCACGGTCTAGTCTTCTGTAGGCTTTATCCATAAGTTCTTCTTTTGGAAGCTTGTAGTTTTCAAATATATAGGTGTAAATACCTGAAAGAGGGGATTTTACAGTAAAGAAGAGCCATTTCCAGCTTGTGAACTTTGCGATATGTATAGCTGATTTAGCATCACGTGAAGCCAGGCTGTCTAAAACCTTTTCACGAAGTTCATCAAGGTTTTTCCCCTTAATTCCCTGAAACACAATAAATTTTTCAATTACAACCTTGAGCGATAAAATCGAACAGAAGATCAGGACAAAGATGGTAAAACCACCTTTCATTACCAGGTCGAGCAAAGAATTATAAATCATTATTCTCTCATATTTATTCAAACAAAAATATTCAAAAAAGATCAATTGACCGGGCTATATTTAGTCAAATTCAAAAAGAAATTCAAGGAAGTAATAAATTATTAGTTTTTTTAGCAGTCATTTATATTAAAAGCAGAATATTATCCCTTAATTCACTCCAGAATTCAGTTTTTGAGAATTTTTCAAATTCTTCCGCTCCCCCTGGGAACTGATCTTTTAGCTGCGAAAATGAAAGTCTTTCTTCGGAATCTATTCCTGACCGTAAATAAATCTCTGTTATCCACCCGGCAACTTCACTGCTGGTTTCCCATACAGCTTCAGCACTCCGGGTATGAATACTTACAAAATAATTATTTTTCTCCCCTTTTTGCTGCTTAATTACGGGCTTACCTGCCATCCAGAGTACACGTGAATTAACCTTAAGTGCCTCATCTTTACTAAAGTCTTTTGCTAGGATCTTTTCTATATAATCTTTTGACATTGTTGTTTCCGGTATCTTAAAATCAAACCACTCCCGAAGACCCCAATCCAGCCCTATTCCATGCATGTAATTATATAGTGCTTTAGATAATCCTTTGGAAAATTTTCCGTAATCAACTCCGTTTATATCAGCATATTGCATATCGTTATTTGCAAAGGGATTATCAAATGAAGATTCAATCCTGAGACCATATTTCTCCGGCTCAGCTGCAATCGGGCTATGTGCTGTAAGTGAAAAACGGTGGAAAAATCCCGACTGAAACAGATCATGCCTTACAAATTGCCTTACCAGTTCAAGACTATTTATAATTTCCTGAGGCGTCTGTGATGGAAAACCGTACATTAAATATGCATGCACCATAATGCCGGCATCCCTGAAATTTGCACAGACACGCGCCACCTGTCCTAAGGTGACTCCTTTATTTATCAGTTTAAGCACCCTTTCATCTGCAACTTCAAGTCCCCCGCTTACAGCAATGCAGCCTGAGAGAGATAAAAGCCGGCAGAGATCCCGGCTAAATGCCTTTTCAAAACGTATATTTCCCCACCAGACAACCGGCAGTTTTCTTCTTAATATTTCAAGAGCAATTTCTTTTAAAAGTGACGGCGGCGCAGCCTCATCAGTAAAATGAAACGAAGTCCTTCCGCTCTGCTTTATCATTTCCTCCATCCAGTCTACTACAATTGCAGCTCTGGCAGGCGTATACCGCCCTATATAGTCAAGTGTTATATCACAAAATGTACATTTCCTCCAGTAACAGCCATGCGCTGAGGCTAACTTATTCCAGTAGCCGTCGGACCACAACCTGTGCATTGGATTAAGACTTTCAACAACCGGAATATATTCGCCGGGCTCAAGGCCTTCAAGCGATGGTGGATAAAATTCGTTGTGATCGGTATTTTTTTCTGAAGCATCATCCCTGTATTCTAATTCGCCTGCGGAATTCATCAGGAGTGTACGTACCCATTCAGGATTATTGGCCTCTTCTGAGATATTTTTAATGATATTTAATAACGGCAATTCACCATCATCAAAAGTAACGTAATCAGTAAAGTTAAATACTCTTTTATCCTTCAGTTTCCTGAGCTCAGTATTTACATAACCGCCGCCAAAAGCAATCTTTACTGAAGGGAAATTCTTCTTAATGCTCTTTGCAGAGATGAGAGCTCCAAGCAGATTACCCGGAAATGGTATAGAATAGCCTACCAGGTCGGGAGAATAAGTTTTTACTGCCTTCAGAGTTTCTTCGATAATTATCTCTTCTATCAGATTTGGCTTTCTTTGTGTTTCCTTCAGAAGTGGATCAAATAACGGAGGACTGATTGCTATTTTTTCAGCATACCGGCTCAGTCCGAAATAAGGAGTAATAGTCAGACTGATGTATTTTGTAAGATCATCAAGCATTAGGGAAGAATAATATTTTGCCCTGTCCTGAATACCCAGAAATCCAAAGCTCTGAATCTCATCGGCCTGATTTGCAAATGCTTCACTCTGTGGCAAATATCCGTCTTTTACTATCCTGTAGGCCAGATTAGGATTTTTCCCCTGCAGAAAGTTTATTACCGGATCAATGACCTCAATGTAATTTTCAGATAATTCACACATCCTGCGTATAAATTCATCTTCAGTACTCACTGCTTCCTTTCTGGCTGAAAATACCATACTAAGCCCCTCACTTGAGAATATCCTTTTAGCAACTCTAAGCGACAGGTCAAGCGAAGTTGACTGATATCCCTTGGAGTGCAGAAATCCGGATAATTGCCCTATCGATGGATATGGAGTATTTATCTGCGAAAAAGGAGAAATAACAAGCAATATTTTTATTTTCTGCAATGGCATTACTTAATTCTGTTTTTTTAATTGAATTAAGCAAATTTAACTGTTTTATTTTATTTTTACGACTCAGAATCTATGGGTAACTGTAGGTCTGTATGCTTTAATGATATGAAAAATATACGCTTTTAGGCTTTAAAAGCTGAAAAGGGAATAAAAAGAGTCAGTTGTTATTGAGATTCAGCCGCTATTTGAGTTAATACAGAATTTTGAATTAAAAGAGGATCTTAAATTTAACCCTTCATTGGAATTAAATCGGAAAGAAGATCTTAGTTTTCTTTTTTCTCTTCTTCTGATTGCCCTGACTCTTCCTTCTCAAGTTCATTTATCAGCTGCTTTAATTCATTTATGTATTCTTCAACAGCCTGAATTATTCTTGTTATTTTGTTCTTTTG
Source organism: Bacillota bacterium (assembly GCA_050262615.1). GTDB lineage: Bacteria > Bacteroidota > Ignavibacteria > Ignavibacteriales > SURF-24 > JAUZPB01. The sequence goes on along the minus strand of JBLNEL010000524.1, from coordinate 2,728 downwards.
TGATGTTTTCTGAGTATCCATAGTTTTTTTGCTGGTATATTACTCAAGTTTAATTATTACTTATATAGTAAGAAAAAGTGCCTTTACGGAAAAAAAGAGGAAAAAAATTATGAAAATAAATATACTTATAACCGGTGCAACTGGTAATGTGGGGTCTGAAGTAATAAAATCACTGCTTTTGCAGAAAAAAAATAAGGCAAATGATGAAATAAATATTATTGCAGCTGTAAGAAATATAAATAAGGCTAAAAGAATGTTGGGAGAAGATGTTGATTATTCTCAGTTTGATTTTGAAAACCCATCTACGTTTTCTTCACTTAAAGGAATAGATAAACTCTTCCTGGTGCGTCCGCCTGAAATTTCAAATGCAAAAAAATATATTAAGCCTGTAATTGACTGGGCGAAATCCTCGGGAATAAAACATATTGTATTCCTTTCACTTATCGGAGTTGAGAAAAATTACTTCGTTCCTCACAGGAAAATTGAAACTTATATAAAACAGTCCGGCATTCCTTATACTTTTTTACGGGCAGGTTTCTTTATGCAGAACCTGGAGACAAGTCACCTTAATGAGATAAAAATTAATGATGAGATCTTTATCCCTGCCGGTACCGGTAGGACAAGCTTTATAGACGTAAGGGATATTGCTGAAATTGCAGCAAAAGCTTTGACTCAATCAGGACATACAAACAAGGCATATGACCTGACCGGCAAAGAAGCCATAAGTTACTATGATGCCGCCCAACTCTTTTCTGAAATCCTTAAGAGGGAAGTAAAATATAAAAATCCTACGGTTCTGGAATTTATTAAACGTAAAAAAGAAGAAAATATCCCGCTGCCTTTTATTCTTGTCATGACAGCACTCTATACCACTGCACGTTTAGGTCTTGCAGGAAGGATTTCTCATCAGGCAGAAATTTTGCTCGGACGGCCTCAGATTTCACTGGAAGAATACATTCGTGATCATAAATCCTTGTGGTTAAGGTCTTAATCATACTATTTCAGGCTAAGGAGAGTTCGGAAAGAAGGCTTTGGTAATTATTAAGATAATCCCCCAGCACCCTTCTTTTATACTGCATTATATAACGGGGATGTTCCAGTGTGTATATTTTATCAAAAAGCTTTAGCTCACTGTTTAATTCGCTAAGGTATTTTTCATTCTTTTTCCCCAGACAGATGGCAAACCTTTTCTCTGCGCCGAAGTTTACCTGTTTAGTAAGTGATTCAATTATATGCGGCTTCAAAGTCTTGTAAAGCGACGCTTCATCATAATAATTGTAGTTCTTTCCATTCTTTGTTATTGCAAGCGGATAAAGAGCACTTAAGTAGAATCTTGAAAAGAAAGCCTCCGGTCCGCCAAACTTATTTATAAAGAGATATACAAATTCACTTGAAAGCTCCCTTTGTGTTCCAAGTTCATTCTCAATTCCGCAATATTTCCTTAAGGCAACCGGATCTGTAAAGGATATTCCTGTAAGTCCTCCGCCAAACCTTCCGGGATTAATTCCCAGAAGAAATACCCTTTTACGCTGATCGTTATAGTATCTATAATAAAAAGCCCGCACAATCTCCTGTACATCTAACTTTTCATATGGGTTTATAATGCCAGGCGAAGGATCCTTAAATAACGGGGCTTTTAGTGAGAAATAATAATTAATTGCTTTTTGCGCAAATGTAGTAATATTGTTATGAGCTTGATTATTCATGTCAAATTCAATAATTATAGGACTGAGAAAATTGTAAAATAAAAGATATGAAATAAAACAAAAGAAGCGGAATGAAGTTCCGCTTCAGAGTGGAAATATTACAGAAAAGGTACTCCCTTCACCTTTGCAGCTTTTTACCATGATCTCAGCATTATTGAGCTCACAGTATTTTTTAACTAAAGCTAGCCCGAGTCCATTCCCTTCAAATCTTCTCGTATATCCGGTGTCCTCCTGCGAAAAAGGCTCGAATAAATTCGGCAGGTATTCTTTTGAAATTCCAATACCGGTATCTGATATTTTTACAACTAACTCTTTTGAATCCCTGTTTTCAAGTGAAATTTCAACCCGTCCGTTATGTGTAAATTTAATTGCGTTATCGATCAGATTGACAAATATCTGAGTTACTGTGTAATTATCAGCTTTAATTACAGAATCAGCCGCTTTATTTGAATATACAAGCTCAAGAGATTTTGTATTTGCAGTTATTTTGAATTCCGGAATAAGCCCCTGAAGTATTTCCTTATCCAGATCAACATTAGTTATATTAGTCTCGTAACTGCCTGTCTGGACTTCTGACATATTCAGCAGCAGATCGATCGTACGGATAAGTCTTCTTCCTCCCATATTGACAATCTTAAAGCCATCCTGCAGCTCTTCAGGTATCTTGCCTTCAAGCTCCATGCTTAGCAGTGAATTAAAGCTGAGTATTGTATTGATAGGCGTCCTGATCTCGTGCGACATCTGCGCAAGAAATTCTGTCTTAAGCCTGTTGGAGAGCTCAGCTTTCTCTTTTGCCTTTATCAGATCCTGCTCAATCAGCTTACGCTCGGTTATATCCCTCTGGATACCAAAATGTCCGATATTTCTTCCTGCCTCATCATAAATGCAAATATAATCCCCTTCGACCCACATCTGTGTACCATCGAGCTTTCGTTCATCTGTCTCAACATGACTTCTGCGATTATCAAGCAGGTATATCCAGCCTCTTTTTGCTTCTTCTATATTATGCGATAACAAATCAT
>JBLNEL010000523.1:0-4701 GCA_050262615.1 Bacillota bacterium | reverse complement strand
CCCATCAGTTCACCGTACGCCTTCATTATCGGACTTCCTGAGTTTCCGCCGGAAGTATCAGTGTCGTATAAAATAGCTACCGGCAGATCTTTTATCTTTTCACTATAGAAATTCCCGAAGTCTTTATTATTATATAATTCACGCAGTTTTTCAGGAATTCTGAATTCATTTCCCCTGTAGCTTTTTTCAATAACTCCTTTAAGTGTAGTTACAGGTGAATAATACATTGCATCAGCAGGGGAATATCCTTTAACATGTCCGAATGTAAGTCTTAATGTGCTGTTAGCATCAGGAATAAAGGATTGTTTTTTCCATAATCTCTTTACTTCAATAAGCTTTGCCGATAGCTCATCAAGCTTCCCTTCTATTGTCTTTACCTTATCGTCATTTCCCTTTATTTGCTTTCTTAATGCAAGATCGAACTTAATTATTGGATTATCTGATTTTTCCAGCTCTTCAGGTGCTTTGTTAAGAAGCGTCATGAAGTAATCCTGACTTGAGAGCTTGTTATCAGAAACAGCTTTTTCAATAAACTCATCTATTGCTTTAGCCTTATCCTTCCCTGAAATGATCTGATCAACTGCATCTATTCTTGACCCATCAGGCAGCTGTGAGGCATCTTCAAGCATTCTTTTCAGGAATAACTTGTCTGCTTCTGCGCTGAATGTTCCATAAATAACAGAAATACCTTTATTAAATTCAGGCAGGTTCTTTTCCATATATTGTGCTGAACGTTCTGAATCCGGTTTTTTTGTTTCTGATGCATGATCTAAAGCAAGACTTGAGAGCCTTAAGAGAGTCGAGGCTCTGTAGATTTGTCCAAGCCAGAGATCACGTTTTGCATTCTTAAACATCTCCTGATAAACATTATCTGTTTCACTAAGCACACTGCCATATTCAGCTTTTAGTTTTGGATCGGAATTAATAAATGCCTGCAGTTCATTTTCTTCAGCTTTTTTCTTGTCTACAAGTGAAAGTTCTCTGAGACCTTTCATCTTTCCTTTATAGTTTTTTGTTGTGTTGGCAAGTCCCTTTATTCTTGAAGCAAACCTTATAGCCAGTTCATGGTTGCTTTCGCCCATTTTCTCCATTGTCTCAATCTGGAAATCATAAAGGCTTGAGATATAAGGCAATTGATATTTTTCCTGATACTCAAGAAACTGTGATGGCTTATTTCTGAAAGTTCTGCCCGGATAACCAAGAATGAAGACAAAATCATTTTCATCAACACCATTTGGGTTTACTTTCAGGAACCTTTTAGGCTTATAAGGTACATTCTCCTTTGAAAATGCTGCAGAACTGCCGTCTTTTGCTACATAAGCCCTTAAAAAGGAAAAGTCACCAGTGTGACGCGGCCAGACCCAATTATCAGTTTCACCGCCGAATTCACCAATTGTTCTTGGCGGGACATATACTATTCTTACATCTTTTATTGTTTTGTATTTAAACAGAATATATGTCTTGCCTTCAAACATTTCAGAGACTTCGGCCTTAATGGATTTGTCCTGGCTTTCTGCCTGAAGTACAAGCTCTTTCTTCTTCTTGTTCATGGCCCTTACCTTTTCAGCAGGATCGTTAAAAGCATTTGCTGCCTGAAGTATCTTGTCAGAAACATCTTCATACGACTCTGTTATGCGGCAGACCATTCCTTTTGCCTCAATTTCCTCCTGATTTGTCTTTGCAATAAAGCCGTTTTCTATATAATCATGCTCAACTGAACTTGCTGCCTGAAGGGCACCAAATACACAATGATGATTTGTAATGATTAGTCCCTTATCAGAAATAAAAGAACCCGTGCAGCCTCCTACGTTTACAAGAGCATCAACAAGACTTATTCCATTTGGATTATATACCTCCATTGGATCAATTTTAAGTCCTGCCTCTTTTAACGCAATCCTGTGGATTTCGCTCAAAGGATACATCCCTTCTTCCGGATCACGTGAAATCCATGCAGAAAAGAAGACTAAACTGCAAACAGAAATAAAAAGGAAAATAAATTTTCTTAAGTTAACTGCTTTGATCATTAATACTCCATTGATCATATTTATTGTGCTATTATTAAAAATATTTCCGTAAAGATATGAATTTATATTACAGCAATCCACATAGAATACAGAGGCAGCAATAAGTGGATTCTGGATTATTAAGCTTATATACATTATTTTTGAAAGAAATGAATACACAAAACGAAAATATTCTGCAGCAGTCAATTAAGTCAATCAGGTCAATTGGACCAAAGCGGGCTGAATCTTTCAGCAAGATGGGCATTGAGACAATCAGACAAATGCTTTTCTTCTTTCCATCACGCTATCTTGACCGTTCAACAACAGCTAATGCTGCAAAGATCTACGGTTATGTTATAAATGGCTATGAAGGTGAAGTTACAATTATAGGGAAAGTAGTAGAGAAGGAGAAAAAAAGGTTCGGCAGCAAAGAGCTTTTTAAGGTCAACATGCGTGACGTAAGCGGATTTTTTGAATGCGTTTGGTTTCAGGGTACAAAATATTTTCAGAATATGTTCGAACCGGGTGAATATTATGCCGTCTCAGGCAAACCTGTTATAACAAAGTACGGTCATCTGCAGTTTACTCATCCTGATTTTGACAAGATCACTGAAGATGAATCACAGAAATTTCTGAATACAGGTAAAATAATTCCTTTTTACAGACTTTCTAAAGAGCTTCGCACTACCAATATGGGCGATATGAGCCTGCGAAGGATTGTCAGTCAGGCTGTAGAACATTATGCAGATGAACTTACCGAAACTCTCCGTGAAGATATACTTCAGGAAAACCAATTGATGGGTATTGTTGAGGCTGTAAAAAATATGCATTATCCTGAAAACAGGAACAAACTGAATAAAGCTATTGAACGTTTTAAGTTTGAGGAATTGTTTTTTATTGAAACTCTTGTTGCCCTAAGAAAACATAACTTGAGAGATCTTGTGCCTGGTTATTCAATGGGTATTAAAAGCAGGCTTGTTCCTGATTTTATTAAATCCCTGCCTTTTGAACTTACAAAAGCACAATTAAATGTATTAAGCCAGATACGCAGGGATATGGAAAGCTCAAAGCCAATGAACCGTCTACTGCAGGGAGATGTCGGAAGCGGAAAGACAATTGTTGCTTTAATTGCTATGCTGATAGCAAAAGATAATGGCTTTCAGTCGGCACTGATGGCCCCGACAGAGATCCTGGCTGACCAGCATTTTAAGAATATATCCAGATTGCTGAAGGATTTTGATGTAAGTGTAAGTTTACTTATCGGCGGACAGAAGAAGTCTGAAAAGAAACTGAACCTTGCAGATATTGAGCTTAATAAAAGTGATATTGTTATTGGGACACATGCACTATTCGAAGAGACGGTGGTTTTTAATAACCTCGGCTTGGTAATAATTGATGAACAGCACCGCTTCGGAGTAGTTCAGCGTTCACGCCTGATAACAAAGTCTCATGCTCCTGATGTTATTGTAATGACTGCTACTCCTATTCCAAGAACATTATCAATGACTGTCTATGGAGATCTGGATGTGTCTGTGATATCTGAGATGCCTAAGAACAGAAAACCTATAAAGACATACCTCAGAGGCGACAGCAAGCTTCCGCAGATCTATAAGTTTATTGTGGATAAGAATAATGAAGGATATCAGTCATTTATCATTTATCCGTTGGTCAAAGAATCTGAAAAGCTGGACTTAAAAGCAGCAGAGACTCATTTTGAGGAGTTGAAACAAAGCTATTTAAGTTCACTTAAGCTTGGAATGGTGCATGGACAGATGACCTGGCAGGAAAAAGAAGAGGTGATGCAGGACTTTGCTCAAAAAAAATACGATGTCCTTATTGCAACAACTGTAATAGAGGTCGGAATAGATATTCCCGATGCAAACATTATTGTAATAAACGATGCACACCGCTTCGGACTCTCACAGCTTCATCAGCTAAGAGGAAGAGTAGGCAGGGGCGATAAACAGGCATATTGTATTCTTGTAACTGAGGATTCTTATGCCGAAAAAACAAATAACACACAACTTGACTTTGAATATCTTTCAAAAGATCAGATAGAAAGAAGTAAAACCGCCATTCGGTTAAAGACAATGGTAAATTACTTAAGCGGCTTTGACATTTCAGAAGCAGATCTGAAGCTTCGCGGACCAGGTGATATTTTTGGTACTAAACAAAGTGGATTTCCTGAATTGAAGTATGCTGATATAAGTGAAGATACCGACCTGATCATAAAAGCAAAGTCATCTGCATTCAGTATTATTGAAAGTGATCCTGAATTATTGCTTCCTGAAAACAGAGTAATAAGAGATGGGCTGATACTAAACTATAAAGATAATCTGGAATATGCTAAAATAGCATGATTAGTAAGCATTATTATTACAATGAAGTCATTCATTGGCAAATGACTCCATCAAAAAAATACCTTATGAAAATATCACTTCGTATAAAAACACTTCTTAAAAAATTTCATCTTCAAAAGTAACATCTGAAAATGTAACATCTGAAAAAAGCTCCGTCAGCCAGATAATTATATTGCATAATCATATTCAAATAGTAAGAATATCATTAGTTCAGACGGACTTTTGTATTATCAAATGCTGAATATATGATTATTTAAACCGGAAATTATTGTTATATGCATCTTATAAATTTTACCTTATGAACTTATAAAAAGACTTAGCTGTTAACTATTGTAAAT
>JBLNEL010000522.1:0-14160 GCA_050262615.1 Bacillota bacterium | reverse complement strand
GAAGCTGCGCACAGGCGGCATGCCGATTCAATGCATTTTTCGAAGCCGTCGGAATTTATTCCATGGGCAAAGATATGGCATTCACTTGACTGGGCAGTTACGCATAATCTGCAGACAACTGATTCATTGAACCAAAGAATTCGCAACGGGGAATTTCCACAGATTGTACACGAATCAGAATCGGCCTATGAACTGCAGTTAGACACTGCTGCTGAGATGATAAAGCAGAGAAGCGGTGAATTAAAAATGGTAATGGTAAGCGGTCCTTCTTCTTCGGGCAAAACAACAACTACCATAAAGCTTGAGCAACGGCTTAAGAAAATGGGGATGAGGTTTGTGCCTCTTGTAGTAGATCATTACTTCTTTGATCTTGAGCTTCACCCCAAAGATGAATTCGGCGACTATGATTTTGAGACTCCGCAGGCTTTAGATCTTGAAATGATAAATGATCACTTAAAACGTCTGGCAGCAGGAGAGGAAGTAAAGATACCTTTTTATGATTTTAAGATCGGCAAGCGGTATGTTGAACGCACACCTGTTCAGATAAAAGAAAATGAAGTTCTGCTTATAGACAGTCTGCACGGGCTGCATCCTGATTTCAGCAGGGAGATACCGGCTTCTCAGAAATTCAAGCTATATTTAGAGCCGTTACTACAGATGAAGGGTGCTGACGGAAAATATCTGCGCTGGACGGATTTAAGGCTAATACGCAGGATGTTAAGGGATTCAGTGCACCGTGCATATGCCCCTGAGCAGACATTACTTCACTGGCATTATGTACGTTCATCTGAAAAAAGGCATATACTTCCATATTGTACTACAGCTGACTATATAGTCAACACGTCTATGTCTTATGAAGTACCATTATACAGTGCACGACTGCTGAAGAATTTTCAGGAATGGGAAAAGAAATATGAAGGCGATCCGTTAAGGCTGGATGCATATCAAAGGGCTTCAAGAATTAAAAAAATGCTTGAGGCAGCTGATCCCGTAGAAGATGATCTGCCGGTACCATGCGACTCAGTCTTAAGGGAGTTTATTGGAGGAAGTATATTAGATTGCCACTAAAGCGGCAATCTGCAAATTTCAAACACTGAATTCAAAAACAGGGGGAATAAATATTCCTGGCCCTTTTACTTTATCTTTTTAAGAGTAGTAAAAGGGTTTCCTTTTTTCAGGTTAATTGACATTGTTTTTCCATCGGCTGAAATTTTATATTCAGCTTCTACTTTGCCCGCCGGCACATTCGGCATCCAGTAGTGCCACAGGCCGTTTGCAGCATCGAAGCGATAATTGACAGATCCTTCCATAATAAAAGAGCCATCGGATCTGAAGTCATATCCTCCGCGGGCGTCGACTCCCCAGACTCCGACAATTTTCTGATCAATTGATTTAGCTGCGGCAGCGTTAGCTACGGCTGCAGGCTTATTTAATTTTTTCTGAGCGGCAGATTTAATTCCAGACTGAGCTGCGAGCGGGAGGCTGAAAGCAAAAACAAGGATCAAGAATATTAGTCCTGATCTTTTGATCCTCAAAGTCACACAATTTAAAGTCATGGTGTTCCTCCAAAATAAAAAGTGAATTATTGAACTCTTCGGAAAATGATGAAATAATGTAATTATTCAAAACTGATAAATCAAGTAGTCTATTGATAAAGGGAACTGACAGTTTTACTCCCAGGCTTACAGTAAATTAAATGGCTTGCAGATGGCAGGGGAAATTAGTTAAAATTAAATATGTGCAATAAAAATGGATCAGATAATGGACAGTAAAAAAATTACAGGGATTCACCACGTAACAGCAATTGCAGGTGATCCGCAGGGGAATATAGATTTTTATACAGGTGTTTTAGGATTAAGGCTTGTCAAGAAGACTGTAAATTTTGATGCACCGGATGTTTATCATTTTTATTATGGTAACGAAACAGGTGAGCCGGGGACAATTCTGACATTTTTCCCATTTGGGGATATTCAGAAAGGGCGGCGCGGCAAGGGAATGCTGAACACAATTGGTTTTTCAGTTCCTTACAGCTCAATTGGATACTGGGAGGAGAGGCTCAAAAAATCCAATTTAAATATTCATCCGGCGCAGGAAAGGTTTAATAATGAAGTTGTAATATGTTTTGAAGATCCGGACGGACTGAATCTGGAACTGGTATTTAATGATAATGACAGCAGGCAGGGGTTTACTTACGGAGAAATTCCTCTGGAGAACTCGATTAAAGGTTTTTATAGTGTGGAAATATGGGAAGAAGGCTATGAGCGTACTGCAGGATTATTAACCGGGCAGTTAGACCACAAGCTGATCGAAGAAAAAGGAAACCGTTTCAGGTTTGCTGCTGAGGACACGCCCGGGCATTATGTAGACATTATATGCACGCCTGACACTCTGCGTGGAGTTGGCGGAAACGGAACTGTGCATCATATAGCCTTCAGCACACCTGACAGGCAGACGCAGCTTGAGGTGAGGACAAAAATATTAAACCGGATGCTTAATCCGACGCCAGTAATAGACAGGCAATACTTCGAGTCAGTTTACTTCAGGGAGCCGGGCGGAGTACTGTTTGAAATTGCGACTGTACCGCCGGGATTTATGGTTGACGAAGAAAAAGAGCATTTAGGCGAGCAATTAAAGCTTCCTCCGCAATATGAAATACACAGAAAAGAGATAGAAAAAAGGCTGAAGGAAATTAAGAATTAAGAATTAAGAATTAAGAATTATGGATATGATTTCGGGAAAAATTTTAATTGCGGGGAAGGCGGTTGCAGAGGCTGAGAAGGCTTTAATAATGCTGCATGGCCGCGGAGGATCAGCAGAAGATATTTTATCATTATCAAAGTATCTTCAGATAGAAGGCTGTACATTTTTAGCTCCGCAGGCATCAGGCGGCAGCTGGTATCCATATTCATTCTTAGCGCCGAAGAAGAATAATGAACCGTGGCTTACTTCTTCAATTGACTTACTAGGCAGTATAAAAAAGGATTTAAATGATCAGGGTATAACTACAGACAGGATCTATCTTTTAGGTTTTTCGCAGGGAGCATGTCTTGCGCTTGAATATGCTGCACGCTTTGCTGAAAAATATGGGGGCATTGCAGCTTTCACCGGCGGACTTATAGGGGATATAATATATCCGGAAAGATACAATGGTGATTTTATGGCTACTCCGGTTTTTATCGGTACAAGTGATCCTGATCCGCATGTACCCTTAGCGCGTGTGGAGGCTACAGCAGAGGTCTACAGAAAAATGAATGCCGAGCTTACACTTAAAATATACAAGAACATGGGGCATACAATTTCCGATGATGAGATCAATACAGTAAATGGACTGATATTCTCATAATTTCACTTTGGGTAAAGTGAAGCTGAATGTTGATCCTAAACCCAGTGTGCTCTGAACACTAATTGTGCCTCCATTTTTTTCAACAAGTTCCTTACAAAGAATCAGTCCGAGTCCGCTTCCTTTTTCATCAGCTGTTCCTCTGGTTGTGGGAGTGATATTACTGCGGAATAGTTTATCAGCGATTGATTTTTCCATACCGACACCATTATCCGTGATATGCAATTCGATATTATCTCTAGTTTCAATTGCATGAATTGTGATCTTCCCGCCTTTCCTTGTAAACTTAACAGAATTTGACATTAAATTCCGGATAACAGTAAGTGCGGCATTTTTATCGCAGTATGCCGCAAGTTCAGCCGGCACATTGTTTTCAAGGCTTATCTGCTTTTTTTCTGCCATAGCTGAGAGAAGTGAAATTGTTTCATCAGCCAGGGATGAAACATTATTAGGTACCGGGGTTATTTTAAGATCATCCTTCTGGCTTCTTGCCCAGGTAAGCAGGTTATCAAGAAGGGAATGAGTATTTTTAGAAACCTCATAGATATTGGAGATATAAGACTTCATATCTTCCTGATTAATACTATCCATTTCGTCGAGAATAATTTCACTTAGTCCCAAAAGTACGGTAAACGGGTTTTTCAGGTCATGAGCAATTATTGAGAAAAACTTATCTTTAGTATTTACAAGGCTCTGCAGCTGAATTTCAGTTTCCTTCTGTGAAGTAATGTCAATATGAGTTCCAATTGCTCTTAACGGCTCCTGTGAAGGATTGCGTTCGATCACCATTCCATGGTCAAGGATCCATTTCCACTGACCATCTTTAGTTTTCATTCTGTAGACCGTTTCATAGAAATTATCCTCACCGGATAAAAACTTATTAAGCTTAGAGTTGACATAATCCATATCCTCAGGATGAACGAGCTTTTCCCAGCTGTTTACATGTCTGTCTATTTCATCTGGGTCATAACCAAGCATTTTACTCCAGACATCATTAAAATATACCTCGCCGGTTTTAATATTCCAATCCCACAAGCCTTCGTTTGCGCTGTTTATGGCGAGTTTGAGTCTAAGTTCATTTTCCTGCAGCTGACTTGTAATTTTTCTTCTTTCGAAAGAATTCGACAATATACTTGATACTGCCCTTAAAAGTTCGGTTTCATCCTCGGGCCATGTTTTATTTTCGATACATTCATCAAAACCTATAAAGCCAAAGTAACATCCCTTAACAAAAATGGGATATATCAGAATAGATTTAATATTCTGCGGTTTTAGTATACTGGTCAGATCTTCGGGGAGATCATCGATATTCTTTGAAAACAAACGTCCGTCGCGGTAAAGAAACTTCTTCCATGAAGGAATGATCTCATAAGGCACATTCTGAAGTGAATCAATCTGCGGATCAATTCCTATATTGCACCATTCGAATGTGTTATTTGTAGACTGACCACCAGGGGAATCCTCAAAAATATAGACCCTGCTTACTCTTGTATGTTCACCCAGGAGGCTAAGGACCTTTGAAATGCTGCTCTTAAAATTCTGCAGGCTATTTAGCTCCTTTGCAATATCGGCAAGAAGTTTCTGCTGTTTTAATAACGACTTTAGTTTATTTTCAGTTTTTTTAAGTTTCGTTATATTAGAAGCTGAAGTAAGCAGATATTCCTTACCCCGGATATTTATGAAGTTAATAGATACCAGAACGTTAAACAGTTCGCCAGTTCTGGACTGATAAATTGTTTCAAAATCTCTTAAAAAGCCATATTCCTGAAAAAGTCCAAGCATTTCATTACGGCGGTTATAATCGTAATAAAGGTTCAGTTCCTTTGATGTTTTTCCAATTACCTCATCTTTTCTGTAGCCCAGCCTTCTGCAGAATTCATCATTAGCGTCTACAAAGATACCTGTTTCAAGCCGGCTGATTGTCATAAATGTCTGACTTAGGTTAAATACTTTTTCAAATTTCTCCAGATCAAAATTATCTTCGGAAAGATTTCTGTCCTGAGGTATGTAATAAGTTTCCATAGTATAGCTTTCAAAATATTCTTGTACAAACATAGCACACAAGGCGGGTTTTTCAATCAGTGGAGTCATAGGTGGCAGATTTTGAAAATAAGCGGTCGATTTTGGCAATGAATCACACTTATGGAGCTATAATTGAGGTTAAAAGCAGCAAATCAATACTCATAGAGTACTTTATAAAAAAAAATATGATATTTTCCCATACCCGCTCTTTTTTTACTATTAATAACTTAGAATCAAAAGATCTGGCAGATTATCCGGTTTTACTGATTGAATAAAAAACTACAGGGGAAGCAAAATGAAGAATTTACTGCTGATCATAGTATCGATCTATTTTATTTTATCAGAGAGCATTTCAGCTCAAGGGGAAATGGATTTTGTAAACTATACAGGGAGTGTTTCGACTTTCGGGATGGGTGAGCAGGGAGCTGCCTTAAGAAACGGGCGTGATGCCTTCACATTCAATCCTGCAAATTTAAGCTATTCAAGCAGGGCAGGATTTTCCTTTTACCGGAATCCATTTCAGATGTATTACAGTGTTCCCTTAAGCAATGTAAACCTTACAGCCAAGGTTAGAGGTATAGGGTCATTCGGCATTCAATACCTGCTGCATGATTTCGGGGAAGCCATGGTAACCACGCCTGAAAATCCTGATGGCACAGGTGGAAAAGTCAGTATGTATTCATATTCTTTAGGTCTGGGATATTCAAGAGAATTTTCAGATGAATTTTCAGCAGGTCTTACAATCAAGTATGCCGAGCAGAAGTATGGTTCATCACAAAGTAAACTTTTACTTAGTTTTGGGCTAAATTACCAGCCTGAATACCTTTACAGAAAGGTTACACTGGGGTTTTCTCTAATGAACATGGGTACACCTGTAGAATATGAGATCTATACAGGTACTCCATGGGAGCGAAAAAAAACAACAGAAAAGTCAGCTGTATCATCACAAATGCATTTGGCTGTGAACATTCTTCCATTTGAAAATGAGTATTTTTCAACCCCATTTCAGCTTGGTCTTTCAAGAAGAATAAACAAAATAATGATAAATGAGCCAAACAGGAATTCATCATTTAGTTCTTTGTTTGAAAACTGGAGCGATTTTCCATCAGATACAAAACTGCATTTAGGTCTCGCTTTCAGTTGGAAGCCGCTTGAATTAGGTAAAGGCTATTATTTTCTGCAGAATTTTTATTTAGGCAATGTATCTTCCGGGTCCAAGGCTTATTCTTCAGATTATATGACACATGGAGCTGAGATCGGGATAGGTTACAGCGATTTTAGTTTTTCAGCAGGATATTCAGGACTATGGCACAGAGTACAGGCCGACAGATTTATAACTCCGAAGCTGCCATATGAAACATTTCAGTTTAGTTTTGAATGGGATATTAATAAATACCTGAGCGGAAAAGCTGATCAAAGCAGCAAACCCGCAGCACTAAATGGAATAATAGTTACAGCAGGTGCAGGTTATAATTTCAGAAAAGGGCATCTTTTGCCAGATGACTTAGGAAAGTTCATTGATATAAAATCAAGAAACAGCATTTCATATTCAATTGAATCAGCTTTTTACTTTAACTTAAGAAATGCATTAGTAGCCGAACTATCATATACCTCAATGCCAATAGGTTATATTTACCATCCTACTGAAAAATACAGATGGGAGTACAACACCAAATATGAGACAGTTGGATTGTACTCAGCTTACAGATACCATCCGGTTGAAGCATTCTCTGAATTATATGTGCAGGGGGGAGCGGGCATAATAAGAATTAATCCTGTATGGAATTCGAGTCCAAAGTATCTTTATCTGACGTCGTTTAATGTTGCAGCCGGAGCGAATCTGGAGATATTAAACAATAAGATAGTTATAAATCCAAATCTGAATTACCAGCTTATGTTTGTTCCTCTGGCGATGGCAAAGCAGGCTCCAAGGCTTGGGGGTGACAACCAGTTCAAGGCAGGAGTGAATTTAGGTTACAGGTTTAATTGATATTGATATAATTGACATTAAGATCCATTTTTATTTGAATTTTGCCGCTTCAAAAGTTAATTTTGGAGCGGTTTACGTCTCTTTTCCGGTAATTTGTAATTTCTGTGGCTCCGGGAAAAACGCTCGAGAATCATTACTGAAATATATAAATTAACCGGAGTTCGAATGAATCGAAGAAACCATTTCTTTGTCCTTTCTATAATAATATTATTTCTTACAATTAACTTACCAATACATGCACAGGAAGAGCCGCCGATCAAATGGGGTGAAATTCCAAGGGCTGATCTAGAAATGAAGTCATTTCCGCAGGACACAAATGCTTCAGCGCTTATTCTATGCGATTATGGCGAATCGCACCTGGATGATGATCTGAATGTTATCTATACCAGGCATTTACGTGTAAAGATATTTACTACAAAGGGTTACGACTGGGGTACCCGCTCAGTGGGGCTTTATACTGAGAAGCATGCCGAATCGCTAGAGGATATTGAAGGCGCTACCTACTGGCTTGATGAAAAGGGTAATATTGAAAGCCAGGAATTAAAAAGCAGGGATATATTTGAAGAAGATATTGATGGAAGTCACACAAGGTATAAGTTTACACTTCCTGCCTTAAAGCCAGGGTGTGTAATTGAGATGAAATACAAGATCAAATCCGAGAGTCTGATGATGATGAAGGGATGGGTTTTCCAGTATGATGAACCAGTACGCTGGAGCGAATACCGTATGCGTGTCCCGCAGAACATTGCCTACACATCTGTAACCAGAGGTTTTGAGCCATTTGCAATTTATGATAAAGAGGAAGTTACACAGGTTTTCTCAGGACAGGCAAAAGCCATACTTGGGAAGGATATATTTCCATGCACACTTTCCCGCTGGGCTGTTCAGGATGCTGCAGCAATCCGCGAGGAACCTTTTATAACGACAACTGACGATTATGTAAATCAGGTGGAGGTACAGCTCTCGGGTTATTTTTTTCCGAACTACGGTAAAAAACAAATTCTTAACGACTGGCCTACGTTTGTAAGAGAGTTACAGGAAAATAAATATTTCTGCAAAAATATTGATGATACAAAACAAGTAAAGAAAACTGCTGAGGAAATTACAAAAGGTCTTAGTGCAACAGAAGACAAAGTGAAAGCAATATATGACTGGGTGGCAAAATCCATTGTATGCACCGGCGGAAATACATTTATGGGCGATCAGGAGCCGGATGATATTCTGGAATCGAAGAAAGGAAACAATGCAGAAATTACTTTCCTTTTGCTTTCATTATTTAAGAGTATGGATATAAAAGCCGATCCGGTAATATTAAGTACAAGAGGCAACGGCAGGATACAGGATTCTTATCCGATATATTCTCAGTTTAATTATGTTCTTGCCAGAGTTAACTTAGGCGGCAAGTGGGTTTATCTGGATGCAACAGATCCACTGCGGACAATGGATATGCTTCCAATGAAAGTCCTGAACGTAAGGGGGCTTGTGATCAAGGAGCCTATGGAGTGGGTAACGCTTAATACAGATAAACGTTATGTTGACAATTCACTTACAAGAATCACACTCAGCGAAGACGGTTCATTTAAGGGGACAGTAGAGGATGTGTATCTGGATTATGCGGCTTTAAGGATACGCGGAAGTCTGAAGGACAAGAAAGATACTGATTTAGCAAAAGATCTTCTGGAGACTGAAAAACACGGAATTACATTAGACTCAGTCTCTATAGAAGGGAAAGACAGTCTGGCCTCACCACTGAAAATAAAAGCTTCAATATCATCATCAAGCTATGCATCAAATGCCGGAGATATGATATATATTAATCCTCATATGATAAACCGGATGAATGAAAATCCGCTGAAAGCTAAGATAAGAAGATATCCAATGGACTTTTCACTCAGGACTTCCTATAAGAATTATATAAGTATAGCGATTCCTGACAGTTTTGAGGTAAAAGAAACTGTCAATAACATTTCGCTGACTTCAGGCGCCGGAACGCTCACATACAGCAGGCAGGTGCAGGTTGAAAACAACAATGTAAATGTTCTTTACAAATTTGATATAAAGGAAATTGAAGCCGGGGCAAAATTTTACGAGCAGATCAGAGAATTTTACTCACGCATAGTTGCATCAAATGCAGAGCAGCTGGTTCTTTCGCGTAAAAAGAAACCGGTAGAGGTAGTACAGACAGTGCCGGTCACTTCAGAGAATGTTCCGGCTACAAATAAGGATAGCGGGAAAAGTGCTGAAAGTAAAAATGTAAAAGGGAAAAAGAAGAAATGAAGAAATTAAGTTATTGTCTGGCAATTGGTGCTGTATATTTCTTCACTTCAGGCTTTAATCTTGACGGTCGGGCTATTAGTTCCGGAGGCTTAGCTTCCGGAGCTTTTGTTTCCGGAGCTTTTGTTTCCGCGGCATTTAGTTCTGGAGATGAAGATTATAAGGTATCCAGAATTCCGCAGGCGTTGATGGAAGATGCAGATGCAGTAATAAGACTTAGGTTCTTAAGGTTTGAGGTTAAAAGCGAAAAAAAGGCAACAAAAAAAGTAAAGACTGCTGTTACCATTTTCAAAAAAGACGAGAGGCAATATGGCCGAATAGTTCTTCCCTATGATAAGTTCAGGGAGATTGAAGAGCTGGAAGGCAGGATAATTGATTCCGAAGGCAATGAAATACGTGAGCTCAGCAGCGGCGAGATAAAGGATTACAGTGCGACAGCCGATTTCTCTTTATATGCAGATACAAGAGTAAAAGCTGCAGAGCTGTATTATGACAAATATCCCTACACAGTTGAATTCACATATGAAATATCATATAACGGATATATTGACTGGCCTGACTGGTATTCACGCGCTTCACTTGATGCAGTTGAGCAAAGTGCATATGAGGTAGTTATTCCAAAGGAAAACGAGCTTCGTTTCTGGTGCAATCAAGATTCAGTTAAGCCTGAGATAAGTACAGAAGGGAATAAAAAAATATATCAGTGGAAAGCTCTGAACCAGCCGAAGCTATCGAAAGATGCAGCTGGGGATGATATTGAAGATATTGCACTAATAGTACAAGTTGCTCCTGAAAAATTTGAGATTGACGGCTACAGGGGTGTTATGACAACATGGAAAGATTTCGGACTTTGGTTCAACAGTCTATGCAAAGAAAAGGACCAGCTGCCGGA
Source organism: Bacillota bacterium (assembly GCA_050262615.1). Taxonomy (GTDB): domain Bacteria; phylum Bacteroidota; class Ignavibacteria; order Ignavibacteriales; family SURF-24; genus JAUZPB01. Next base: position 3,642 of record JBLNEL010000522.1, on the reverse strand, counting down.
ATCTGCTGTGAAGGATATTCATTCGCTTATTACTCCAGAAGACAACACGGTTCAAAAGATTGGAAAGCTTTACAACTATATGCAGTCGAGGACCAGATATGTCAGCATTCAGTTAGGCATTGGCGGATGGCAGCCCTTTGATTCAAAATATGTTCATGAAAAAGGATATGGTGACTGCAAAGCGCTTTCAAACTACATGGTTTCGATACTAAAAGAAGCAGGCATCAAAGCATATATTGCGTTAATAAATTCAGGTGATCACCGGATACCGATAGTAAAGAATTTCCCCAGCAACCAGTTCAATCATGCAATAGCCTGCGTGCCTTTAGAAAAAGACACCTTATGGCTTGAATGCACAAGTCAGACTGCTCCTTTAGGAGAAATAGGCTGGGCAAATGAGAACCGGTCAGCACTGCTGATAACCGATCAGGGGGGAGTGCTGGTTGAAACTCCCAGGACAAAGCCTGAAGAGAATGTACAGGTGAGGTGCGGGAAAGTTGAGATCAGTACTTTTGGCTCAACATCTGCCGATGTAAGTGTAAAGTGGAATGGCGATCAGCAGGGATACGTAAGGAACAGTCTTGATGAAGCAACTCCTGAGGAAAGGGAGCGCTGGGTAGTAAGTTCGCTGAGTGTGCCTGATTCAAGAATTGAAAGTTTTCATCTTGAAGGTATTGATACAAAGAATTCAGAAGGAAACCTTTCAGTAAAAGTAAATCTGCCCTCATACGTATCAGTTTCAGACAACAGGTTATTTTTCCAGCCAAATCTGATGGAAAAAAGGACATATGTACCAAAAGATGTTTCAGTCAGGCTTTCGCCGGTGAGGTTTTTATATCCATACAAGGATATAGACACAATCAGCTATGCAATTCCGAAGGGCTACAGTGTCGAAGCAATTCCAGGCGAAGTAAAGTTAAAGACTTCCTTCGGCAGCTTTACTTCCAGGACAACAGCAGTCAGTGACTCCTTAATTGTTTTTACAAGGGAACTTGAGATAAGTGACTATTCAATACCTGCAAGTAATTACGCTGAATACAGGAAATTCTTTTCCGATATTGTAAAAGCCGACAGGGCGCAGGTTGTGCTGGTGAAGAAAGCTCAGTAAAGATCATATTAGTTTCTTTGAAAATTTTTACTATTTTAGCCGGGATAGTTTTATAAATAAACTGTTCCGGCTTTTTTGTATTTAAACCATAAGGAAAAATAATTTATGGCCGCCAGAATTCTACTGATCTTATTTTTATTTTCAGGTTCAATATTCAGTCAGCCCTATCCTGATCAGCATTATTTTTTTGAGAAAGACAGTCTTGTAAAAAAGATATCAGAAATGAACGGTCTTGAAGTATCGGCAGATGGGAAGAGTGTAGTTCTATCAAGTGGTGTTACAAACGGATATGTGATCTTTCAGCCTGATTCATCAAGATCTCCTTTTAACCGGGGGCTGCCCTCTTGGAATGGTTTTGTGCCAAATGATAACAGCAGTTTTAAAGTGCTGATGAGGTTTTACAATAGCGGGAGCTGGTCGCCCTGGCTTACAGCAGGGTACTGGAAGGAAAATATCTGGTCCTCTTATGGCAGTACAAGCTACTCAGGCGGAAAAGTTGATGTAGATTATATAGTTTTGAATTCATACGTCTCGAAATGGCAGTTTCAGGTAATAATGACCAGGACATCAGTCGGCGAGACATCTCCAAGTCTGCATAAGCTAAGCTTTTTTGTAAGCGATCAGCAGACGACAGATAAATACAGTCTTACTTCAATAGTTAATGATAAGCCGCAGGCGATATTTATTCCGACAGAGCACTTTTACCAGTATGCTCTGGATCCGGGGATTGGCGGCAATATCTGTTCACCGACATCGGTTTCAATGGTTCTGCGCAGCTACAATATAAAAGTTGATCCGGTGCAGTTTGCCAGAGACAACTATGACAATTACTGGGGGGATGTTTGGAGTATGGCCGAGAGTTGTGCAGAACGCAGTAAAATATGGGGTCAATGGGGCAGTAACCCGATACCGCACATGGAGTGAAGCCCGTAAGGTATTAGCTGACGGCGGAAGGGTGGTAATGTCGGTTGGTCTGCCTTTATATACCGGTCATCTTATTATGCTTGCAGGGTTTGATGATAATGGAAATCCGATTGTGCACGATCCTGCAAAGTCAAATGGCTACGCATACAAGTTTGATAAATCCCAGCTCTCACAGTCCTGGTTTTCAAAAGGAGGTGTTTCATATACATTTTATCCTGAGAGCAGGACAGCATCAGTTTCAGGCGAGCTAAACGATGGACAGGTCTTAGTTGCAGAAGATTTTGCATTAAGCAGCTATCCAAATCCATTTAATCAGCAGGCTGTAATTATGTTTGAGACAAAACAGACGGAATATACGTCTATTAAGGTGTATGATATTTCAGGCCGTGAAGTTGCAAAGATATTTGACGGACTTACCGAAGCCGGGAAGCACAGTTTCAGGTGGAATGCATCAGGTCTGTCGACAGGAAACTATTTCATTCATGCCGTAAGCGGCGGCGGCAGTAAAATAATAAAATCCCTGCTTCTCAAATAATCTTTTCCGGCAGCTATTCAATAGGTGGAAGGTCCGTTTTTTGCAGAAAAGCGGATCTTTTGTGTCTTAAGAGCCTTCCTTAAAAAGAAAAAAATAAAAAATTTTTTTTGAGCTATTGTATTTTTAAAAATTAAAATTATTTTATTTATAAAATGTTAAGTTGAAATAGTTTAAATTATGTATAAAAAATTTTGTTGAAGTATTTCTAAGAATAAAAACAAAATTTACTCTCCAACAATACATAAGGGCAAAATTACTTAGAAAAAGCTTCATGCATTTATTTTAGCTTTTGGATCAGTTTTGGTTATTGAATTAGTTTTGGCTTTTGGATCAGTTTTGTTTCCCGTCAAAAGAATAATTTGTTCACTTGTAAGAAGTAAGCATAAGCAGGACAGTTTCACGTTTAGCATAAGCGAGGGGAATAGTGTTTAGTCCAAAACAGGATTATTTTGTCCCATTCGATAAAATTAATACATCATGCTCTTATTTGAATTCCACACGGACCCAAAGGGAATTTGTGAAGCCTTTTCGCTGAAGCCGCAGTGAATTAAGAATGCAGGGAGTAAATAGCGGTACAGTAAGATTCAAAGCTATTACCCAATAAAAATGATCATAGCATTCTAGAACTCCGTAAGCTCAAATGATCCCCAAAATCACCTTAAAATAAAAAAAATATCCATAAGCCCGGGGCAAAAGACTATCGGCCAAGGGCATGCAGATAAAGGGAAAGGACAAAAAGCAAAAAAATCTGCAGGAGCTGGTATTCGAGGGCAGGATCAAGGTGGTTTATCATCCGCACACAATACACATTTCCTTAAGAAGAGGGGTAAACATGGAATTATCCGCCATTATCTATTCCACACTGGCTATAGTAGCCTGCCTGGTGATGCTTCTGATCATCATTTCATACATCGGTTACAAAATAAAACAAAAGGACGAATCTATTCAGGATACCTCAGCATATGGGGACATTTCTGCATACAGGGATATTTCAGCTTATAGAGACATTCCGGCATACAGGTATCCAAAGTACAGAGTAGAGACGTCAGTTGCCAGTGAGAGGAACTGGCAGTAA
>JBLNEL010000521.1:0-19095 GCA_050262615.1 Bacillota bacterium | reverse complement strand
TTGTTGTTTTTCCAGCTCCATTTGGACCAAGCAGCCCGAATATCTCACCCGGAGTTACTTCAAAGGATAAGTCCTTTACAGCCAGAGTGTTATTATATTCTTTAAATAAATTCCTGACAGCAAGCATAGTGATAAAATAATTATCAGTTATAAGGTTATTAAATAAAGCCTTTTCTTCAATTTAAATAATTTTAAGGCAAACCCAAGTCTTGTTAGCTGACCGGGTGATCTGAAGTACAGTTAATAAAATTGTTATAAGATAAAATTTTGTGTTTTTTAACATCTATCAATTTTATTTTCCTGTCAGGGAGTTTTTTTTGCTATTTAATGTAGTGGAAATTAATAATCATATTAAAACAAAATTCCTTTTGGAGCCGAATGGAAATTAAAATCAGGAAAGAAGAAAACAGGGATCATGAACGGGTACGCTTAATAACAGAGCTTGCTTTTCGTAATGAGCCTTTCAGTCAGCAGAATGAAGCCGGCTTAATTGAGGCTTTAAGAAAAAGATCATCATTTATTCCCGAATTGTCATTAGTAGCCGAAGCTGACGGGGTAGTCGCCGGGCATAGTTTATTTACACCCCTGACAATTAGCAATCAGGCAGATTCATATAGCTCGCTTGCATTAGCACCAGTTTCGGTACACCCAGAGTTTCAAAGAAAGGGGATAGGGAAAAAACTTATAGCTGAAGGCATATGCCTGGCAAGAGGACTGGGTTATGGTTCTGTACTTGTTCTTGGGAATCCGGAGTACTACAAAAATTTTGGTTTTAAGCCGGCGATTGACTGGAACATAATTCCAAAGTTTATGGTACCATGTGAGTACTTTATGGCTCTTGAACTAAGCGACGGAGCCTTAAGTGATGTTTCAGGTTATGTTGATTACCCAGAGGAATTTGATATGGTTTGATGCTGTCTGACAGGAAAAATCGCCTGGGGGAAATTCTTACCAGCTAAAAATCGAAGGATTTATTATATTAATATTTTGTTCGGTTTTCTGGAATTGTTATATTTGCGGGTAACATTATTGAATATTATTGACTTAAAATTCAAAATAACAATTCACAGGAAATTGTGCCATTAGACCGTAAAAACGAATAAAAATCCTGAAAGGTAATTGAATTTTTTTCAAAAAATAATAGTTTTATTGAATAATTACAGCAATAAGCAGTCTTGATTTTTTTATATTTCCGGGGGTAAAGAACTTCTCTGCGCTGTAATTGTATAAATAATAAACAGTTATCAATATTGACTATAAAGTCAGAGATAATTATATTTTGATGCTTTTTTTGAAAGTTTTTACGCTATGATAATTAAACACACAAATTATACTGAAGGTATCCACAATATAGAATTTATTGAGAGTGCCGAAAGTATAGGGTTGACGAAGCCATTTTTAGGCGATGTGAAATTGAATGTAAGGATGGACAAGTCGCGTACTCAGATTGTACTTGATTGCGATTTAAATATAAAAGCGGAATTAGTTTGTGACAGATGCAATGAAGATTTTATTGCAGAACTTAACAGGAAGTTCAAACTGATTTATTTGTTTGAAGAGCAGCCTGAAAGCAGTGATACGCCGGATCTATATTATCTATCACCTGAGACTGATAAGATCAAACTTGATTCAGATGTAAAAGATTATGCTGTTCTATCGATTCCGATGAAGAACTTATGTAAAGAAGACTGTAAAGGTTTATGTTCACACTGCGGCACAAATCTAAATAATGAGGTTTGTGAATGCGGTAAAGATGAGATCAATCCCGTCTGGGCGCCTTTACTCAAATTGAAGAGTAATTCTAAAAATAAATAAATAACGGAAAGAAAATGCCAAATCCAAAACGTAAATGGTCGAAAAGCAGAAGAGATAAAAGAAGAACTCACTATAAAGCAGAGGCTCCTTCTGTATCTACCTGCAGCAACTGCGGAGAGATGAAACTTAATCATAGAGCATGCCCGAACTGCGGCTATTATGCCAGCCGTTCTATGTTTGTACCTAAGGGCTAATCCTTTCTATGGAACATTCCGGGATTAATTCTCACTGTAGGATAGTTGTTGATGCAATGGGGGGTGATTTTGCCCCTCAGAATGCTGTTCTGGGTGCACTTCAGGCTGCGGGTGAGGATCCTACAATCGAACTGTTTTTAGTCGGCAGGGAAAATGAAATTCTTGAGGTTATTCAAAAAAATAATCTTAGCTTTGATAAGTCCCATATACTTCAAGCTGACGAAGTTATCACAATGAGTGATACGCCGACAGCAGCCTTAAAGACTAAACCAAATTCCTCAATTGTAATCGGGACGAAATTTGTCCGCGAGAAAAAAGCTGATGCTTTTGTAAGTGCCGGAAATACCGGTGCAGTCATGGCCGCATCGACACTTATAATCGGCCGGATCCCTGGCGTCGGCAGGCCTACAATCGGCACTTTCATGCCCTCTGAGGAGGGAATATGTACGATCTTTGATGTTGGAGCCAGCGTTGATTCCAAGCCAAAACATCTGCTTGAATACGCGATAATGGGGTCAATTTTTGTAAAAGAGATCTATGGTATTGAAAGCCCTAAGGTCGGCATTTTAAGTGTTGGCGAAGAAGATACCAAAGGTAACGAGGTAAGTTCTACTGCATTTCAGCTTCTGAAGAAAACCAGGCTTAATTTTGTTGGTAATATAGAAGGCCGCGATGTTCTTAGAGGAAAAGTAAACGTTGTTGTCTGTGATGGATTTGTTGGAAATATTTTGCTTAAGTTTGCTGAAAGCTTTGTTGGATTACTCAAAAATAAAATCAAGGGTTTTGCTCAAAAGGGCATTGTTAATAAAATACGCGTCCTATTAATGAAAGGAACGTTAAAAAAGGTAATGAAGGAATTCGATTACCAGACTTACGGCGGTGTTCCATTGCTGGGAGTTAATGCCGTTAGTATCATTGGACACGGATCCAGCAGCGTTCTTGCAATGAAGAACATGGTGCTCCGGGCAAAGGAAATGCACGATAAAAATTTAATCCACAAAATTGAAGAGTCGTTGAAAGAGTATGCAAACATCTCAGAATAATCATAAAAAATATAACGCTGTTATTACCGGCGTGGGTATGTACTTCCCAGAAAAAGTAATGGACAATAAATACTTTGAACAAATTGTCAATACCACAGACGAATGGATAATGACCAGAACAGGCATTAAAGAACGCCGTCTGCTTGAAGAGGGTGGTACCAGCGTTCTGGCTACAAAAGCAGTTGAAGATCTGCTTAAGTCCAAAAACATGTCAGCCGAAGAAATTGATCTTATTATTTGTGCCACTGTTACTCCTGATATGTTTTTCCCGTCTACAGCATGTCTTGTTCAGGATAATATTGGTGCAAAGAATGCCTGGGCATTTGATCTTTCAGCTGCCTGCTCCGGATTTTTGTTTTCACTTAAGACAGGAGCAAGCTTTATTGAAAGCGGTGCATGCAAGAAAGTTGTTGTAATAGGTGCTGACAAAATGTCGTCAATTACTGACTACACAGACAGAAATACATGTATACTTTTCGGTGATGGTGCTTCTGCAGTATTGCTTGAGCCGACAGAAGATCTGAACTATGGTATTCAGGATTCAATTCTGCATGTCGACGGCTCAGGACGCAGTCACCTCTGCATGACCGGTGGCGGAAGCCTTAACCCTCCTACATATGAGACAATAGATAAGAAGATGCATTACATCTATCAGGAAGGAAAAGCAGTCTTTAAGGTAGCTGTAGTAGGGATGGCTGATGTTACTTATGATATTATGCAGCGGAATAATCTTTGCGCTGAAGACGTTGCTTATCTTGTGCCTCACCAGGCAAACCTTAGAATAATTGATGCAACAGCTGAAAGAATGGGTATAACCAGAGAAAAAGTTATGATCAATATTCATAAATATGGAAATACCACTTCCTGCACAATCCCATCATGTTTAACAGAATATTACCGTGAAGGAAAAATTAAAAAAGGTGATAAACTAGTGCTTGCTGCATTTGGTGCAGGATTTACCTGGGGTTCAATTTACTTAGTTTGGGGGATGGACTAAAATGGGTAAAAGAGCATTTATATTTCCCGGACAGGGAGCGCAGTATGTCGGAATGGCAAAGGATCTCTTTGAAAATTCTGTTGAGGCAAAGGAAATGATCCTAATGGCAGATGATGCCATTGGCGTTAAGCTCTCACACATTATGTTTAATGGTCCTGAAGAATCATTAAAGCAGACAGAGTTTACACAGCCTGCAATTTTTCTGCACAGTGTTGTGCTTGCAAGCCTGATCAGGAACATCCAGGCAGATATGGCTGCCGGACATTCATTAGGCGAGTATTCAGCTCTTGTTGCTGCCGGTGCTATTCAGTTTTATGATGCAGTACAGCTAGTTAGAACCAGAGGTGTGGCTATGCAGAAGGCAGGGGTTCAGTATCCCGGCACGATGGCTGCTGTTGTAGGGCTTCCTGCAGAAAGATTAGAAGAACTTTGCCTTGAAGCTTCTGCAGCGGGAGTTGTTCAGTGCGCTAACTTTAATTCGCCAGGACAAATTGTTATATCAGGTTCTGTTGAAGGTGTGCGCAAGGCTATGGAATTATGCAAACAGAATGGTGCAAAGCTTGTAAAGGAACTGGTTGTAAGCGGCGCTTTTCATTCACCTTTGATGAAGCCTGCAATAGAGGAACTTTCAGCCAAATTAAACACAACCAGTATTTATGATGCAAAACTTCCGGTTTATGCAAACGTTACGGCAAAACCGGTTACAGCAAAAGATGAAATTAAAGAGCTTCTTATCAAGCAGCTTGATTCTCCGGTACGCTGGGATCAGACAATATGCAATATGATAAGTGACGGATGCGATGAATTTATTGAAATCGGACCGGGAAAGGTTCTGCAAGGACTCGTAAAGAGAATTAATCCGGAAGTTAAATGTACCGGAATTGATAAGTTTTCAGATCTGGAAAGGTATCTCTAAAATGGCTGAACAGGAAAACGCATTAAATCAGGAAGACTCATCCGGACAGGAAAGTGCTCCGGAAGAAGTGGATTACAAAGTCATTAACGGTCTTAAAATAGATCCTCTCATATTTACTCATAAGTTTGTCAAAGGTTGTGATATCTGCCTTTGCTCCGGCGAGTGCTGCTATTATGGTGTTTACACAGAAAGCACCGAGCATGAAATGATAATGAATATGAAAGAGAGGATCATCCGTTCGATGGATGATTCGCAGACAAAGAATTCTGAGGAATGGTTTGAAGAGCCAGTTGAAGACAGTGACTTTTCAACCGGGATAGCCGTAGGCACACAGGTTTACAACGGCAAATGCGTTTTTTTAGATAAGCAGGGCTTCTGCACGCTGCAGAAAATTGCAATGGAGGATGGAGAAAACAAGTGGAAATATAAACCTCTTTATTGTATATTGTTCCCGTTAGTTATTTCAGATGGTGTACTTTCGGTTGATGATGATCACTTAAACCGGATGCATTTCTGTAACAGGGCTGAAAATCAACCCTCGACAGTTTTTGATGCATGTCTGGAAGAATTAAAACACGTACTTGGCGAGCAGGGATTCGATGAGCTGCTTAAGTACCGTGAAGAATTCTTAAATGGAAACAACCAAAACGGAAATAACAGAAAAGTTTAATAAATTAAATAAGAACAGGGTCAAATTGAATTTAAAAGGAAAAAGAGCACTAGTTACAGGCGGTTCGAGAGGTATCGGAAAAGCGATTGTATTTGAACTTGCCTCATTGGGCTGCAGTGTTGTCTTTACTTATCAGAGTTCTGAGGAAGCTGCAAAGCAGATAGAATGTGAAGCATCAAAGGATGATGTAAGGGTTCTTTCCTTCAAAGCAGATGCTGCTTCATTTCAAGATGCAGAAAAGGCTCTTCAATTTACAATAGAGAATTTAGGCGGTATAGACATTCTGGTCAACAATGCCGGTATTACACGTGATGGGCTTCTGCTCAGAATGAGCGAGCAGGATTTTGATTCTGTAATAGATGCGAATCTAAAGAGTGTATTTAATTATACAAAAGCTGCCATCAAACCTATGATGGGGCAGAGATATGGAAAAATTGTAAATATTACTTCTGTTGTAGCTATCGTCGGTAATCCGGGACAAGCTAATTATGTTGCTGCTAAGTCGGGTGTAATCGGCATTACAAAGTCTAATGCAAAAGAGCTTGCCTCGCGCAACATTAACGTTAATGCTGTTGCCCCCGGATATATTGCTACGGATATGACTGCAAAGCTGAATGACAAACAGAAAGAGGCTATGCTTGTAAATATTCCTATAAAAAGGGAAGGAAAGCCTGAAGAAGTTGCTAAGGTTGTATGCTTTTTATGCAGCAGTGATGCCGATTATATAACCGGACAGGTTATATCAGTCGATGGCGGAATGGCGATGTAATTTGTAAACTTAATTAACTATAAAACAAAAGGAGAAAAAATGGACGTTGAAGCTAAAGTTAAAGAAATAGTTATGGACAAATTAGGTGTAGAAGAATCACAGGTTACACCTGAAGCTTCCTTTACTAACGATTTAGGTGCAGATTCATTGGATATCGTTGAATTAGTTATGGGATTCGAAAGTGCTTTCGGTATATCCATTCCTGATGAAGATGCAGAAAAAATTGGAACAGTTGGGGATGCAGTTAATTATTTAAAAGAGAAAGTAGCTTAATCTTTCCAGAGAATTTTTACTGTTATAAAATTATGCGGCCAGTGCTGGCCGCATGAGTAAAAGATTATTTCTTTACAAGATTATTTCTTTACAAGATTATTTCTTTACATTAGTAAATGCGCAAGATCAAGTCTTGCGCTTCTGTTTCGGATATTGTTTTTTTAATAAAATTTTGAGGAGTCTTTTATGAGCAGAAGGAGAGTAGTAGTAACCGGTATGGGTGCAATTACTCCGATTGGAATTGGATTAGACGAATATTGGCAGGGTTTAATCGAAGGCCGCAACGGGGTCTGTCTTATTACAAAATTCGATGCGTCCTGTTTTGATACAAAATTCGCAGCTGAAATAAAAAACTTTGATCCGACTCTCTGGTTTGATAAAAAGAGTGTCAGACGTATGGATCCTTATGCTCAGTATGCTGTTGTTACTGCAGATATGGCACTAAAAGATTCCGGAATAAACCTTGAGCAGGTTGACCTGGAGAGATTCGGCGTTGTTTTCGGCAGCGGGATTGGCGGAATGGATACGAACCAGAAACAGCATTTTGCTTTCTTTCAGGGAGGCGCAAGCAAGATCAGTCCTTTCTTTGTACCGATGATGATCTCAAATATTGCGGCAGGTCATATTGCGATCAGATTTGGAGTAAAGGGTCCAAACTACGCAACCACAAGCGCCTGTGCAACCGGTTCACATGCAATTGCAGATGCAATGATGCTCATTGAACGTGGTTCGGCCGATATTATGTTCTGCGGCGGCAGCGAGGCTGCAATTACAGAAATGTCAATCGGCGGATTTAATTCATTAACAGCCCTTTCAACAAATAATGATAATTACCAGAATGCTTCACGTCCATTTGATAAAAACAGAGATGGATTTGTTATGGGCGAAGGTGCTGCTACACTTATACTAGAAGAATATGAGCATGCAGTAAAACGCGGAGCTAAGATTTATGCTGAAATTGCAGGTATAGGTCTTACTGACGATGCTTATCATATTACAGCTCCATCTCCTGGAGGCGAAGGTGCCGTTCGTTCAATGAGAGAGGCAGTTAAAGATGCAGGTATAAAACCTGAGGATGTAGATTACATAAACGCTCATGGCACCTCTACACCGTATAATGATATTAATGAGACTTTAGCTATTAAGACACTTTTCGGTGAACATGCTTATAAGATGCTTATCAGCTCAACAAAATCAATGACCGGTCATCTGCTTGGCGCAGCCGGGGCTATTGAAGCTGTTGCTTCTATTATGGCTCTCAGGGAAGGAATAATTCCTCCTACAATCAATCTTCAGGAACCTGATCCTGAATGCGATCTGAACTATTGTCCTAATGTTGCCGTTAAGAAAGATATAACCTATGCCATGAGTAATACTTTCGGATTTGGCGGACATAATGCTTCGTTGTTGTTTAAGAAAATTTAGGATATGATGATTGAATCTTAGGGTACTCGGCTTCTTAAATAAACTAAGTAAATTAAGACCTTTTGGCAGTAAGTCAAAGTTTAAGGGATATCCGGACGATTTTGCAAAGCTTTTAGTAGATAAACTCGGACGCCTGGAAAAACTTCTGGGCTTCCGAATTAAAGACCCGACTTTCTATGTAAAAGCTATTACTCACAGGTCATTTGCAGAATTTACTGATTATAATTTGCGCTCAAACGAGCGCCTAGAATTTTTGGGTGATTCTGTCTTAGGTCTTATAATAGGGGAGTATGTCTTTAAGGATTTTCCCAATAAAGATGAGGGTTTTCTTACTAAAACCCGGTCTGCGCTGGTTAACCGCGTTGCTTTAGCGCATGCCGCTGAAAGAATCAATCTGATCGATTATATGCTCGTAAGCAGCAACTTTCTTACTATGAGTGAGAAAGGAGCCCATTCTATCATTTCTAATGCTCTTGAGGCTCTTGTGGGAGCTATTTACCTTGATAAAGGATTAGAGACTGTTGAAAAATTTGTCCGGAAGACTATTGTTGAACCTGGAATTAAGGAAGGAATCCTGCTTGTAGACAGGAACTTTAAGAGCCAGCTGCTTGAATTTACTCAGGCTCATAAACTTGAAAGTCCCGTTTATCAAATAGTCAAAGAGGAAGGCCCAAATCATAACAAGGTATTTACAGTTGAGGTGCTTATTGATACAATAAGTTATGGGGTAGGAGAGGGGAAGAACAAGAAGACCGCCGAACAAAATGCTGCTCAGGATGCATTGATGAAAATCGGCGAAATGAAGATAGAATCTTAGTAATAAACCATTTATAATACTTAACCTTATAATACTTAACCTTATAATACTTCACATTATAATACTTCAAATCACATATTTTACTCCATATCATTTATTTTATTCCGGGATCCTTTAATAAATTCCATTATTCAGGCTGTCAGGTCACAAATTAATTCAAACCAATTATTATAACTTTTCTTATATTTACTACAATTAAATTTGGTTTCTAAGCAAATACCCAGATGACCGGCATATTCACTTTACAAACAAACCAAACATACTTTCAAAACATTTTAGAGATTTATCTATATGAAAAACTTTGACTTTACCGATAAGTTTGTCGACAGGCATATCGGTCCGAACAAAGAAGAAATTAAGGAAATGCTTAATACCATAGGTGTCGATTCAATCGAAGAACTTATTGGTGAGACAGTGCCTTCAAAAATCCGGATGAACAAGGAACTTGAATTAAGTGAACCAATTACTGAATTCCAGTTTCTTAAAAAACTGAAGAAGATTGCTCAGAAAAACAAAGTTTACAGGTCGTTTATTGGAATGGGTTACTATAACACCATACTTCCTCCTGTAATTCAGCGCAATATTTTAGAGAACCCAGGCTGGTATACTCAGTATACTCCATATCAGGCGGAGATATCACAGGGCAGGCTTGAAGCGCTTATTAATTTTCAGACAGTGATTGTCGATCTAACAGCCATGAGTATTGCAAATGCATCATTGCTTGATGAAGCCACAGCTGCAGCCGAAGCCATGATAATGCTTTTTAACTCAAGGAAAAAGAAAGCAGCTAATCAGTTTTTTGTATCCGAAGAATGTCTTCCACAGACAATTGATGTGCTTAAAACGCGCTCAAATCCGCTAGGAATTGAACTGGTTATTGGCAGCCACAAGACAGTGGAATTACACGAGAGCATATTTGGTCTTCTGGTTCAATATCCTGCGGTATATGGTGAAGTTTATGACTACTCGGAATTTTTCCAGAAGGCTCATGAAAAACAGATTTTTACGGCTGTTGCTGCTGATCTGTTAAGTCTTACACTGCTTACACCTCCGGGAGAGTTTGGAGCTGATGTGGTCGTCGGTTCTACGCAAAGATTCGGGGTTCCAATGGGTTACGGCGGTCCGCATGCAGCGTATATGGCAGTAAAAGATGATTTCAAACGTGTTATTCCGGGAAGAATAATCGGACAGTCAATTGATGCCCAGGGAAATAAAGCCTACAGGATGGCCCTGCAGACAAGAGAACAGCATATCAGAAGAGAAAAGGCTACAAGCAATATTTGTACTGCTCAGGTGCTTCTTGCAATAATGGCAGGTATGTATGCAGTATATCATGGTCCAAAGGGACTTAAGAATATTGCAGAAAGGGTTAACAGTCTGACTTCTTTGCTCAATCTGGGTTTATCAAGAATGGGGTACAATCAGACCAATGCATACTTCTTTGATACTTTGAATATTGATCTTGGAGAAAATGCTTCAGCCAAGCAGAAGAAAATTAAAGAACTTGCTCTTGCTTTAGAGATAAATCTATGCTACACAAATGAAGATTCAGTTGCTGTATCGATTGATGAGACTACTGAACTTCAGGACATTAAGGATCTCCTTAGTATTTTCGCAAAAGCAGCTGATAAAGCCGTTCCGGATGTAAATGAGGTTTCAGAGCAGTTAGCTGATACACTTCCTTCCGGACTTCAGAGGAAAAGCAGTTATCTGCAGGAAAAGGTATTTAATTCATATCATTCTGAACATGAAATGCTGCGTTATATAAAGTCACTTGAGAAGAAAGATCTTTCACTTACAACTTCAATGATACCGCTTGGTTCATGTACTATGAAGTTAAATGCTGCTGCCGAAATGCTAGGTATTTCATGGGAAGAGTTTTCATCGCTGCATCCTTTCATACCAGAGGATCAGGCTGAAGGCTACAGGGTTATCATCAGTGAACTTGAAAAGGCATTAGCTGAGATCACCGGATTTGCCGCCGTATCAATGCAGCCCAATTCCGGTGCACAGGGAGAATATTCAGGTCTTATGGTAATCCGTCAGTATCATATTGCAAACGGACAGCCGCACAGAGATGTTGTTGTTATTCCTTCATCGGCACATGGCACAAACCCTGCAAGTGCAGTTATGGCAGGAATGAAGGTAGTTGTAGCCGGATGCGACAATCAGGGAAATATTGATCTTCAGGATCTGAAGAAAAAGATTGATGAAAATAAAGAAAACCTTGCCGCACTTATGGTTACTTATCCTTCAACACATGGAGTATTTGAAGAAGAAATAATTGAGATATGCGAAGCCGTACATGCAAATGGCGGGCTGGTTTATATGGATGGTGCAAATATGAATGCACAGGTAGGCTTAACCAGTCCTAAGAGGATCGGAGCAGACGTATGCCACCTTAATCTTCACAAGACATTTGCAATTCCACACGGCGGCGGCGGACCAGGCATGGGTCCAATTGCAGCTAATGAAAAGCTGGCAGCATTCCTGCCGGGGCATCCGGTTGTTAAAGTTGGGGGTAAAGATGCCATACACGCCGTTGCAGCTGCTCCATGGGGAAGCGCTAATGTGCTGATTATTTCATATGCATATATACAGATGATGGGTGCTAATGGACTTAAGAAAGCTACTGAAGCTGCTATACTTAATGCAAACTATATTAAATCAAGACTTGAGCCTTACTTTAAAGTTCTTTATACTGGTAAGAAAGGAAGAGTTGCTCACGAATTGATATTTGATATGAGGGAGTTCAAAACTTCTGCTGGTGTTGAAGTTGAAGATATTGCCAAGAGACTTATGGACTATGGATTTCATGCTCCGACAGTTTCTTTCCCAGTACCTGGGACACTAATGGTTGAACCTACTGAAAGTGAATCTAAGGCAGAACTGGACCGTTTCTGTGACTCAATGATCTCAATTAAAAAAGAGATCAGTGATATTGAACAGGGCATTGCTGATCAGCATGACAATCTTCTTAAAAATTCACCTCATACAGCAAAAGTGGTTATGGCTGATGAATGGAAGCATGGTTATTCAAGAGAATCTGCAGCATTTCCGGTTGGATGGGTTGCTGAAAATAAATTCTGGCCAAGTGTCGGCAGAATTAATAATGCTTACGGCGACAGGAATCTTGTATGCACCTGTGAACCAATGGATTCATATATCGGTGAGCCAACTTCATAACTGACTTTTAATTAAAGCCGGGGCATAACAGAAATGCCCCGACTGGACTTTAAAATAAGGAGGGAAGTTCTATGAGAACTGTTTGCGAAATTCTGAAGGAATCCAAAAATATTGCTGTTTACGGAATGTCTGATAAACCTGCAAGAATAAGCAGAGATATCGCTCTGTTTCTTAAAAGAAAGGGCTATAATGTAGCTGGTGTTAATCCGATGGTTAAGTCGGATGAAGTAGATGGGATAAAGATTTACCGCTCATTAAAAGATGTTCCTTTTAAAATAGATATTGTTGATGTTTTCAGACGTTCGGAAAATATACCTGAAATTATTCCGGATGTACTGGAGATTAAACCCCAGGTACTTTGGCTTCAGTCAGGTATAATTAACGACGAGGCGGTAAAACCGGCAATAGAGGCCGGAATAGAGACGATTCAGGATACATGTATTATGGTTGAATACAATCATTGCCGTTAGGTAACCTGAAGTATATTCAAAAAATATTTCTCTGGTAAGAGATCTAAGCTTACCTTTTTTAATCCCAAGCTATTAGGATATCAGTTTATTACTTTATGAAATGGAAAATTTTCATTGCCATAGTATACCTTTTTTCTAGCCATGTAATGGCAATGGAAGCTGACAGCCTTTCAAAAGCCGCGGTTTCGGACAGGGAACCCTCTTTGTCTGAGGCAGCTTACTCAAACTTTTCCCCAAATAATGATCCTGTTAATGATTATTCTTTTAGAGTTGATTCAATTAAAGTATCAGGGAATGAAGTAACTGATGAAGATATAATTCTAAGGGAACTGACATTTAAAAGCGGTGATGTTATTTCACAGAAAGATCTGGACTATAACAGTGAAAGGATCTTCAGTCTCTCGCTATTTACAAATTTAAAACTCGCAGCTCCCACTAAAGACAGTCCTGCAAAGTCATCTAACGTTCTTATTGCTGTTAGTGAAAGCTGGTATATATGGCCTATTCCTTTTATTGATATAAAAGACAATGCTATTAATAAAGCAACTTATGGACTAGATATTCTCTACAAAAATTTCCGCGGACGTAATGAAACGCTTGAAGCTGCTTTCGGTTTTGGGTATGATCCACGGATCAGTCTTGTATACAATTGTCCCTGGCTGGTAAAGAGCCAGGATATTTTCCTAACTGCGGCTATTCAGTATAGTAATGTTGAAAATAAAAGTGTTTTTGCAGAAAGGCTCTATGGAAGCCGGTTTGAGCAAAAGATGTTTTCTGGTTCGCTGACAATTGGAAAAAGATTCAATCTTTTTACCAGTGCATCATTGCTTGCCGGTTATGATTATATCGAAACTCCGCGCTACGTTCCGGGGGTTTCTGCTTCATCAGGAAATATCGACAGAATATTCAAGACAGGAGTAAGCAGTACTTATGACTCAAGAAATCTAAAACAGTTTCCTGATTTCGGTGTGTTTTTGAATTTGAGTTATGTTCACCTGGGCTTTAATATAAATGGAATAAATTATTCAGTCCTCTCCGGAGATTTCAGGCATTATATGAAAATTATTGGGGATCTTTCTGCTAAATGGAGAGCCGCCTCCAGAATTACTTTAGGAAGAAATATACCATTTTATGACTTCTCGAGGTTAGGTTATGGTGAAAAAGTAAGGGGGCATTTTAATGAACTTAAAGAAGGCAATAATACGTATGTCGGTTCGTTTGAGCTGAAATATCCAATAATCAAGGAATGGGATTTCAGCGTTAAACTACCTGTAGTTCCAAAAGAGCTAACTAGCTACAGAATCGGAATTTACCCGTACATTTTTGCTGATGCAGGTGCAGCACAGTTAAAAGGGCACCAGCTTTCAATGAATGATTTCTACTCAGGCTATGGGGCAGGTGTTATCTTTTTATTTCTGCCTTATAATATTTTCAGAATTGAGCTAGCTCTGAACGAATATAAAAAAAAGGAATTTATTTTTGGATTCGGCTTTTCTTTCTAATATTGAACTTTATTACATCCCGGCTGAAAGGGCAAACAGTGGAGTAATGACACTTGACGGGGATGAATTTCAGCACATTACGCGTGTAATGCGGCATTCGGTTAATGATAAGATATATCTTACCGATGGCGCCGGGCATATATTCTTATGCCGGATTGAGGAGTTATCTAAAAAAGATATTAAGCTTGAACGGCTGGAGAAGTTAAGCTATGCTAACAGACTGAGTAATGTGTTTTTTTGTATACCGAAATTGAAAAATCCGGAAAGGTTTGAGTTTGCTCTTGAGAAGTCTGTTGAACTTGGCATCACTAATTTTATAGTTTATGATGCAGAAAAAGGAGTTGCAAAGGGTGATAAAACCGACAGATGGCAAAAAATTCTGATAAGCGGGATGAAACAGTCCTTAAGAAGCTATCTTCCGCAATTAAGATGTATCAAATCCTTAAAGGACCTTTCTGTACTTGAAGGGCAGAAAGTTGTTTTTGAACAGCTTGGCAGCAGGAAATTTATTGAATTCACCGGACTAAAAGATGTAACATATTATTTTATTTTTGGTCCAGAAGGAGGACTTTCCGACAGGGAAATCTCATATTTAAGCGATGCGGAAGAGTATTCACTGACAGGCAATCGCCTTAGAGCGGAAACCGCAGTTATTACAGCTGCTTCTATACTTGCTCTAAAGTAGACATCAGCTGAACAAATATTAAATTAAAGCTATTTAAGCCATATTTTTTCTGCTTTATTAAATAAAAATCCATAATAAATATTCTTATCTTTCAAATAATCCTTCTGATTTTTTACTTCCAACTAATATCAGTCAATATTCAATCTCAGGCAGTGACTGAACTCACAATGAAAATCGGCTTGTTGACATTCTTACCTGTTATTTTATCTTACTTAATAAGGGCTATTATTAAGGACTAACCTCCTCAAAACGAACTGATTTGTCCATGCTATTTAGATTGATTTTGAATGTTTTTTTTTGAGTAATTATATAATGATTGATATTGATAACAGAGGCAAAAAGTCCGCAAAAATACAGTTTGTCGCAGCAATTCGCATCAGTTCCGAAAAACAAGTGATATATAATTAATTCTTTTTAAGAGTGTTTCGGGCACACGAGTCTCTCTGTTATTCCAAATTTAAACAATTGGGTTCAGAGGAAATATGAATATAATTTAATTACTTGTTAAATATTCGGCAGAATTATGGTATGTGACTAAGCGGGCGGAGCTTTAAACAAACTAGATTGAAAAAAAAGTGAGAGAAAAGTTAATGAGATACAACAGCAAACCTCAGATTGAAGAACCCTTAAGGATGTCTCATCTTCTTGAGATCATTTACAGACAAAAATGGATCATACTTACTACGTTTATTTTAATACTGGCAATAGTATCTGTGTATACTTTCCTGCAGAAGAAAATTTATGAAGCAAATACAACCATAATCATTCAGGATAACCAGGCAAATGTTACTTTAGGACTAGCTGTACCAGATACAAAACTCGATATTATGCAAAATCAAATGGAGGTATTGGAGTCAAGGGACCTTTTGTCGCGTGTAGCCTCCAAAATCATAAAACAGGTATCCACTGACTCGCTGGCAAAAAGCGATACAATGCAGATAATAAAGAATGCAGTGAAATTCTCTGGAAGCGAAAACTTGAACTCACCTCAGGTAGCAAATGCAATTATAAAAGAGATGCAGAATTCAATGGAACTTGCGCCCAAGAAAGGTTCGAATGTTGTTAAGTTTTCATACAAAAGCCACAATCCGCAAGAAGCAGCAGTGATTGCCAATCTATATGTTGAAACATATCATGAAAGAGATCTGGAGAGAAGCAGGTCTAATTCATCGCAGCTGCGTACGTTCCTGGAAAGGCAAAATCAGGCAAAGACTCAGGAACTTACCAAGAGCGATTCAGCACTGCAGAACTATATGCAGCAGAACAACGTCTCAGAGCTTGATATGGAAGCAAGTATTGTAAATAATAAAGTTGCTGCGCTGCAATCAGAACTTGAGACAAATGATATTGAATATCAAAAGACTAAGCTGCAGCTGGACAGTTATAAAAAGCAATTGGAAAGGCTGGCTCCAAGAGTTACACAGAGACTTGTAAATGGAGATGATCTGTATATAAAGGAATTGCAGCAGATAATTGCAAAGAAAGAAGCTGAAAAAGATATATCAAGGGTAGTAAGCGGAAGTGAGTCACAAAGACCTGAGTATACAAAACAGCTTAGCAAAAATGACCGTACAATTGATTCACTTAAAGCCATTCTGCAGGCCAGAACAAAATCATATATTGAGAATTCACGGAATAACTATAGTCTTGACGGCTCGTCGACAGATCAGGGGAATGTTATATCCCAGCTTTCAGGTCAGGTCCAGCAGCTGCAGCTAAAGCTTTCCTCTCTGGAACTGAGTAAAAATCTACTCTACGATAATCTTGTAAAGTATAATGCAAGACTGAACCGTCTTCCAAAGCAGAGCGTGGCATTAGCCAAGCTGCAGCGGGAGAGAACATTCAATGAAAAGGTTGCAGAAAAAATTGGGGAAAAGTATCAGGATGCTGTACTTGCTGAAAAGTCGACTTTCGGGCAGGTTGAAATACTGGACAAAGCTGCTGTTCCTCAGGAGCCTGTAAGTCCAAATATAAAAATGAATCTTCTGCTTGGTGCGATCGGAGGTCTTAGTTTTGGTTTTATTCTGGCATTTATTCTGAACTTTATGCATAACAAAATCCATACTCCAAGGGATATTGAACATCTTGGCTTCAGACTGTTATCGACAATACCAAGGCTTCAGCTAGAGCAAAAATCTGCCGTTAAGCAAATAGGAGAATCAAACAAGGTATATTCGACAGCGTTAGTGAGCGCTAAGAATCCTAATTCAGAGATCTATGAATCGTATCTCCGTCTTGGAATCAATCTCGCATATAACTTTCTTGACCGTAATCTAAAATCACTGCTTATAACCAGTGCCGGACCCGGTGCAGGCAAGAGCGCAACAGCGATAAACGTTGCAATAACTTTGGCCAACCTTGGAAAATCTGTTTTGCTAGTCGATACGGATATTCGCCGGCCGGTAATACATAAGTATTTTAACAAATCGATGATTCCAGGACTAACTGATTATCTGCTCGACCAAAAAGATCTTTATGAAATAATTCAGCCGACGCTTGTCAAAGGGCTTGATATTGTTACATGCGGTGGGAAGATGCTCAATCCGTCACTTATACTTGGTTCTGAAAAGATGAGAGATCTTATTGAAAAAGAGACATCAAACTATGATTTTGTCATATACGATGCTCCGCCGTTAAATCCAGTAACAGATGCAATCCATCTAGCCAAGCTGGTCAGTGAAGTAATTCTGGTTGTAAGGGCGGAAAAAACTCAGGTTGAAGAACTAAAAAGGGCAAATGATTTGCTTCAGCAGGTAGATGTTGCTGTCAGCGGTGTTGTGCTGAATGATTTTGATTATTCAAAAGCCCCATTCTCAGGGAAGCATTATGGATATTATTCATATACTGAGGAAAGTCCAAAAAAATGGAAGCTTGGACGAGGCTAATGACTTCAGTATAAGTCATTTTATAACACTGAAAAGCATTAATATTCAATTGAGGGGTACATGGTAAGAAAAATATATTATGTTTTTATGCTTCTTGTAGTTTCACCTGTTTTTGCTTTTTCACAGTCAAATGGTTCTGCTTACTATAAAATTGATAACGAATCAGGAGAAATGACGAAAAAAGTAAACGTTTGGGGTTATGTCAAAAATCCAGGACGATACGAGGTTCCGATCTCAACAAATCTGATTCAAATAATTGCCTATGCTGGCGGTCCAAGGGATCATGCACTTATGGATGAGATAAAGGTCTACAAGAATACAGAGACTGGAAGCAGCACAGCAAAAGAAGTTGATCTGGAAAATCCATCAAGGACACGGGAGGCAGATCTCCAGTTAAACAATGAAGATACTATTATTATTGATCATAGCTCATCGGTAACAATTGGTGAAATATTCGGTTTTATTGCAGCCCCGCTTGCAATAGTAACCAGTATAATTTTAATAGCGGACAGGATACAAAAATAAGACTGATTCCAACCCCGTGACAATTAACAATTGAAAGACAGTTAAAGACAGAAATCCGGTTAGTTTGGAATCTTAAATAAGTGAATAAAAGTAAAGAAATTTTTGGAGGGGTAAATGGATTTGTTGCAGAAGATCAGCAGCAAGAAAGCTGTTGTTGGAGTGATCGGCTTAGGCTATGTCGGCTTGCCGCTTGGATTGGAATTTGCTCTGAAAGGTTTTAATGTAATAGGTTTTGATCTGGATGAAAGAAAGATCGATTTTATCGAACAGAAGAAAACCTATATCAAGCATATCAGTGCTGAGAAAATAGCTAATGCAGTTGAAAGCGGAAGATTTTATGCGACAACTGATTTCTCAAAACTGCCTGAAGCTGATGCGATCATTATCTGCGTACCAACGCCACTTGATGAACATCGTGAACCGGATATGAGCTATGTTGTTAACACCGCAAATACGGTAGCCGATTACATCAGGGAAGGGCAGCTTGTAGTACTTGAATCAACTACATACCCCGGAACAACTGACGAAATTCTGCTTCCTTTGTTTGAGAAAGCTCCTGAACGAAAAAAACTGGCTTTAACCGGCACCACTACTATTGAGAATGATGAATTCCCGGCAGTAAATAATGAGCCCCGCAGTTTTAAGGTGGGTGAGGATTTCTTTCTTGCTTTTTCACCTGAACGAGAAGACCCAAATAATCCTGATTACAGTACGACCACTATTCCAAAGGTTGTTGGAGGCGTAACACCTAAATGCAGAGAAATAGCCAAGGCATTGTATGATAACATTATTGTCCGAACAGTACCGGTAAGTTCAACAAGAGTAGCCGAAGCTGCAAAGCTTTTAGAAAATATATATCGTTCAGTAAATATAGCTCTTGTCAACGAGCTTAAAATGGTTTTCGATAAAATGGATATTGATAT
>JBLNEL010000520.1:0-2857 GCA_050262615.1 Bacillota bacterium | reverse complement strand
CCTTGTTTAGTAAATATGAGGCTTTAGTGTCTGCTAAGGATATGTTGAACATGTAGTAAAAATTGAAAATCTGGAATTTATATATTAGGAGCTATGCATGAAAAATATTAGATTGACTGATGAACAGCAGCCGCATACTGATTCTATTTATGAGTCAAATAATGGATTTAAGAACATTTTCAAAACTAATGGATTGGAGAAAGAGATTGATGAATTTAAGGAAAGTAAGCTTAGGAACATTAGTTTTAAAGTTATAACAAAACAGATCATTATTTCGCTTGTAGCATTATTCCTTTCATTTTTCCTGGACATAGCTCACGTTCCTATACTCGGGAACATATCAATGAACATTGCAAAAGGCTTATTCCCGCACTGGACCCCATCTAATCAGACATTTGAGCCGATAAGTTTCTGGTGGATGCCTGTTTTAACATATCTTATTTTCCTGCTTTTTGCATACAAGGCATACGTAGAATTAAGAAGAGAAGTAAAAGAATCAACATCTTCAGACATTATAGACCGTATTATAGGGGCATCAATCAGTGTAATTGACGGAATTGCAACCGCTTTGCCGCTTATTGGTGCTGCAATTCTTCTGATTAGCATAAAGTTAGGTCCGGAGGTATTTCTTGGTCTTTCTGTTCCCTTTGAAATAAAAGCATTGATTATTCTTGCTGTAGGTAAACTTTTTGAACCGGTACTTGACGAGTTAAGTGTTGAGTTTCAACATATAATTAACAAAGCAAACGAAATCAAAGCCAGGTATTACGCACAGACACAAATTGAACATTTTCAAAAAGTTATACAGCAGCTTGATCAGACAAGCCGTATTAATGCAGCTGCTGCAGTATCAGAATACATGTCGCTTGATGAATTAAGACAGTATGAAGATGTCTTTATCCGTACTGTTGAACTCAGCAGGCAAATGCAGCAAAGTTTCAGCAGCACATTTCAGATACTGGAAAAGATAAATAACCTGCAATCAATCAGTACACAGAAGATTTCGGAAATGAAGGTATTGGCTGAATCAATTGCCAGCGCATCAAATGCGCTAAAGGATGAAAAGACGCTTCAGGCGCTGCGCAGTCTTGAATCAATAGTCAAGAAATAGGAGCCAATGCAATGATAAAAAAGAACAGGGATAGTAAATTTGTAATTTACCAGGTACTTTACATTTTTGTAATTACAGTCCTTGCAATAAAAGGGGCTAATCTTGATCTGGGAGAAGTTGTTGCAAAAGACAAGGTTGTGAAAGTCAGCGTCCGGGATTCACTGATGAATGTAATAGATTCACTGAATGCCTTAGGCTTAAAGTTCGATCTGAAGGTTCAGCAGGATTATTCAGCCGAAAATATAAATCTAAAGAAGAAAATAGAGTCGCTGAATCAAAATGTTGCTTCGTTGTCACAAAAAGTAAAGCAGTTACCTCCGCCGCCCGAGCAGAAAGAGGAAGTAAAAAATGAGCCAAAGCCTGAAATAAAGGAAGATAACATTGTACAATCTCCATTAGCAGAGAGTCAGAGTTTTATTCAGAACACATGGAACATAGCACGAAATACAAGCAATATTACTGCACAGATAGTTGATCCCACCTCCAGATCCATTCTGGCTTCTGTAAATCCGGGAGAAGAGAAGAAGTTTGATCTGACCAATCAAAAAGAGGTAATTGTAAAATTTGGAAACAGGGAACAAAAAATACAGGTAATGCCTAAGCGTCCTCCGGAAATCAAAATTGAAGCAGTAAGTTCAAAGATGACCGGGTCAGAGATCTATGTTCAGGATCTGCAGAAAACGACTATATACAAAGTAACAGTTCAGGATGTAAGACCAGATCAGCTTCAGATTGCATATAATGGTCCGATAAGCGTATCTGGTCCATTTAAGGACAATAAGGGTAATCTGACCTACAATGTTTCGCTAAGGATAGCATCAAATGAACAAAGGTTTGATGAGTGGATGGATAAGACAAAGCCGCTAAGAGACGGTGATGGAAGATATAAGGTAAATTTCTTTTTTTCGGCAGTAGATAAAAGAACTAAAGAAAAAGTCCAGGTTGGAGATTCATTCTTTTTTACAAGCTTCTCGAGATAATGAATGTTCAGTTACATATACTATTTCTTAAGAATTATTCTGTTCTGCGCGGTATTTATTGCATCTGCAGATTCTTCCATAAGTTATGGTCAGGAGGGAGGGGAAGAACCGGTAACTTATTTTCAAATGGAACCGCTTAACGATAGTCTGTTTATTAAAATTCAGGAGGAAGTATTCATTGATCCTCCTGACCCAAAGGCTGAAATAATTGTTGATTTAAGAGATGCAAATAACCAGACAGTAACGATAAAAGGTGCATTGTATCCATTTCTTGCATTTACTCCCGGTACGCGTGCGCAAATCATTACCTATCCTTTTAAAATAAATTTTCAGGATGATATCAATCTTGGAAGTGTTTTTACAAAAGTTATAAGCACAATAAAGTTAAAAAAAATAGTTGAACCACCCAGAAGGCAGCAAATAAGCTCAAATCTTTCTTATATAAATCCCTATTTTCAAATTTTCGGTGGGGACCGGTTTGGATTTCCCATCAAACAGGACATTGGTTTTTCCATAGGATTAGGGACACCATATTCTGGTCCTTTTGAGACGGGGTTTGTTGAAGCGAATTTTCACATCTTAGGTTTCAGGCTTGGCGGGTTTGGAAATGTAAGTGCATTTACTGAGGTAAAGAACTCCAATAACCACAACAATATATATCTTGGGGCAGGATATGAGCTTGGGTACATAATTCCTTTGGGAAATTTTTTTGAGATCAGTTATTTAAGTTCTCTGAAAGATCCAACCACTTCACAGCTTGATGCCA
>JBLNEL010000519.1:0-2714 GCA_050262615.1 Bacillota bacterium | reverse complement strand
CTAAGCCTGAAAAGAAATCAAGGTATCTATCTCCTTTTTTATCAATGAGATATGCGCCTTCCCCATAAGCTATTTCAATCGGATACCGGTTGTAGGTCGGGAGGAATATTTCCTTTTCTTTTTCAAAAATGGATTTCATAATTTTACTTTTATTTATTGAAAAATTTTAATTAATCTCAGATAATATTAAGTAAATCACTATCAAAAATAGCTATTGATTAACGAAACAGCAACTAACAATAAAAATAGAATTCATATAATACTGAATAACCATGTAATTACAAGCATCAGGCTAATGATAAGTCCATGAAATATCAGAGATGAAATAATGCTGAATACTTTAGACCTTGTAGCTGAATGTAATGCGAAATACGACAGGACTATAGACCATAATATCATCAGACACTCAAGACTAAGCATAACATAAGCCGGATTTGGTTTAAGCAGAAATGGAGACGGGTTAGATATGAAAATTGCAGAACCAAAAAGTACAAGTTCGACAGGGAAGAAAAATATCAGAGCTAAGGAAGCCGGGACCAGACTATAGATCAATATCGAAAAATTATCTTTAAACCTTGTTTTTACCTTAAATACTTTTAATGAAACAGAAAGCAGCCATGAATAAAATGAAATCAAAGCAAGAGGTATTATAATAGAAATCAGAAATACCCATGAAGTATATTCTAATACTTTAACGGTCTTAAAAACAGGATCTGCTATTATCAATATATTTATGAAAAACTTGAGACTGAATAGAAAATACAGTAAAGATATAAAGTTCTTATGTTCGGCATGAATTATACTCGAAAAAGCCGCAGCCGGAGATTCAATTAAACGCCCAAGCGTATTCCAGAGATCTATATTTACAACCCGTTCTCTTAAGTATGAGCGGCAATTGCTGCATATAAAGCTGAAATAAGGGTTCTCAGTATTACAGTTTTTACAGGTAATAACATTCTTCATTATTTTGTCTCCAACTTCTTTTAAGCTTAATCAGATGTATTTCTTACTTTTTAGACGATCGGAATCGCAAAAAGATAAAAGAAAGCGAATAAATATAATGAAAGAAGATGATAAATATACTTAGAAATGAAATTTCACTGAAAGTCTTGCGGATCTTGTGCCCGGATCTTCATCTACACTGAAATCAAAAAGGTGCGCATCAACATATGCATCCAGAAGGTTAAGCGCATAGGTTATTCCGATATAGATTGCAAAGAGATCCCTCTGATCTCGGTAGAAATTACTGAATCTCTCATAATCGGAATTTGTCCACTGCGGCCTACGTCCTGATGTATAGTCGTCAATTGTGCTGCGGTACTTTTTATTGTTGTCTATCCAGTAGTAAGAATAGAAAGCTATAAAGCCCCATACGACAGGGATCTTCCAGTAGGATTTATTGTAGAACTGTCCCCAGCCCGGCACTGCTGCACTTCTCAGGACTGCTCCTAAAGGCGACTTGTGCATTATATATGCAGACGAATCCTGCAAGGCAGACGAATCTGACACAGCAGAGGATGAATCCTGAGAGATATTGCTGCTCTCATTTACAACTACAGCCCCGGAGTGAGATGTATCAGCCTTCAGTGAATCAGTTCTTATGTTTTCCTGAGCATATAAGCAGACGGAAAACAGCAGCATTATCAGAAATATTTTAGTTGTAAGTTTTGCCAATTATCTCAAACATCTCGTATAAGCGGTCAAGCTCATCATTTGAATAAAATTCTATTGTAATATCGCCTGTTCCGTCAGTCTTCTGGCGGCAGATGACCTTCGTTCCGAAAATTCTTCTGAGCTTATCCTCCAGATCCCTGATCGAAAGCGACTGTGCCGTGTTTTTTAATTCGCCTGAAGTCTTCTTAGGCGCTGCTGCTGCAGGTCCGTCGAGGATCTTTTTTACCAGTCCTTCAACTTTTCTGACAGATAGGTTTTCAGAGATGATCTTATGAAGCATTTCAAGCTGAAGCTTCTCATCTGCTATATTTATAAGAGCCCTTGCATGACCTGCGCTTATCTGTTCTTTGACAATCGATTCCTGAACTTCATGCGGAAGCTTCAGAAGCCTTATTGAATTGGTAATAGTGGTTCTGTCTTTTCCGACCTGTTCAGCAATCTCCTCCTGCGAAAGGCTGCATTCCTCCATAAGACGCTTATATGCCTGCGCTACTTCAATTGCATTGAGCTTTTCTCTCTGTATGTTCTCAATAAGAGCTAAGGCCAGCATGGCTTCTTTTGTATCAACCTTTATAATGTAGGCAGGAATTTCCTTATATCCTATTTCCCTGCATGCCCTGAGGCGTCTTTCGCCTGAGATAAGCTCGTATTGATGAGGAGCTGTTCTTCTTACAGTAATAGGCTGAATAAGACCGTTTGCAAGTATTGATTTCTTCAGTTCCTCAATTGCATTCGGGTCAAATACGGTTCTGGGCTGATATGGGTTAGGCGTAATATTGGCCGTTGGAATCTTAGCTATAATATCTACAGCCTGCCCGTCGTCAGGCCTGATCTCCTTAGACTCTACAGCAATAGCTTCATTATTATTGTTGTTGTTGTTATTCTTAATTCCTGGTGAAATCAGGGCTTCAAGTCCCCTGCCCAGACCGGGTTTAAATTTATTGCTCATTTACCTTGTCTTTTTGTGATGTTTCAATAAGATTTCTTTTCATCAGTTCGCCGGCAAGTCCGATGTAGTTCTGCGCTCCGACTGAGATTGC
>JBLNEL010000518.1:0-5385 GCA_050262615.1 Bacillota bacterium | reverse complement strand
AACCGGCGCTGAATCGGGAGTGAAAGCTGTATTAGATGGTATAGTATCAACTGTCAACTGGGTTCCCGGATATGGAAGTGTGCTTATTGTAACACACAAGAACAATGTAAGGACAGTATATGGGCATTTAGGTGAAATATTTGTCAATGAAGGTTCCAGAGTTACTGCAGGAAGCGTTATAGGTAAAGTCGGAGAGAGTCTTGATGGGAATATTCTTCATTTTGAGGTCTGGAATGAAAGATCTAACCAGAATCCTGAAGCATGGCTGAGTAAAAAATAAACAATCCAGAGCCCAAGAGGCATGGCTGAGTAAAAAATAAACAATACCACTACCAAAAAAATCAAATCAAAAAGATCCATTCAAAAACAACATCGATTGTTTTACTGAAACTAATTTATTAAATTCAATCAATTCAGGGCTATATCAGCAATTGAAGTTTTCTGCAGCATTGGAATAAAATTGCTGTCCGGGGTTAATATCATTCCTATAGTTCTGTGCGCTTTATATGCTGGAGTATTTAGTTTTGGGGGGAAATGGAAATTCTGCAGTTAAATAGTAAGCAATTAACTTCTGTAAAGAATTATCTTCTTCTGGATATTCTGCCGGTAGCCAGAAAGGGGAGTTCAGTATTTACAGCAAATATTGTTGACAGATTATCTTCTGTGGCTGTCTTCTGGCTTATAGCAAGAATATACGGGCCATTTTTCTACGGTCAGGCTACAACGATCTTCACTATATGCGGATTGATCGATATCATATTTCAGTGGGGTTTTCCTGTTTTTATCCAGAGAGAGACAGCAAGAAGTAACGCTCAGATAAAAAAATATATTTACAAATTAGTAAATATCAGAATAACTACGTTTCTCGTCTTTATTATTATTCCGGTTTTATATTTTTCTTTTATTGCAACTTCAAAAGTTAATTTCGGGAGTGTGGGAATAATAACTGCCGCAGTTTTTGTAAACAGTGTAAGTCAGATACTGGTTTCCTATTTTTATGGGCTTGGAAGCGGGGCATTTGTACTTAAAAGTGTCATATACTCGAGGCTTCTTTTTTTATTATCATTTATTTCCGTTTTCATAAAATCGATACCACCGGAATTTATATTAATTCTTTTTCTAATTGTATATATCTGCCAGTCGGTACTGTTAATAAATAAGTTTGGATTCAGTTCAACTTTTTTCAAGGAAGAAACAGGGAAAGATAACCGGGGGCTTGCAAAAAAAATAATAAATGAGTGTGCCCCGATTGTTATTACATCAGCTCTTGTTACTTTTTATGATAAAATAGATGTAATGATAATTTCAAATATGAGGGGCTACGATGAAGTAGCTTTTTACAATATTGCATACAATATTTACAAATTACCTTTAATTGGGTTTTCAATTTTCTTTACGCCATTATTTACTGCATATTCCAGGAAATTCCATGAGAAGTCACTTAATTATAAAGAATCAATAAGGTTCGGATCAGTTGTTTTTAGTATATCACTAATAACGAGTTTCGTTTTATATGCATCTTCCGGGCCTGTTATTGAAGCAGTCTATGGGAGGGGTTTTTCTGCAGCTGCGGAAGTATTAAAGTATCTTTCATTTTCCTTTATCTTTCTGGCGTTAAATAACTATACAAATCTCTTAATTAACAGTATGAATCTTAATAAAGAGAATGTGAAGGTATTTATAGGTTCACTTTTAATTAATGTAGTACTTAATATAGTGCTGGTAAGGAAAAATGGAATTTCCGGAGCAGCATTTGCAACACTTATTACGGAAATGTCCGTACTGGTATTTCAGATTTTCCTAATTAAAAAGAAGTTAAACATCAGATACAAATTCAATTAAGGAATGGGAGAATGAAACTTATTTCAGTTCTGATGTCGACATATAATTCTGAAAAATGGGTTTTAAGAACACTGAAGTCACTATTAGACCAGACACATAAAAATCTGCAGGTAGTGGTTGTGGATGATGGTTCTTTGGATAAAACAAAAGATATTATAAGGGGCATAAAGGATTCGAGGATAGAATTATATGAAAGGGAACACAAAGGAATTTCATCATCATTAAATTTCGGACTTACAAAGGCAAAATCGGACTTAATCATAAAGGCCGATTCTGATGATCTTTTCCTTCCGGAGAAAATATCAGTCCAATATAAATTTGTTTGTGAGCATCCTGAATACGGAGTAGTCGGCACGAACTTCAAGGTAATAGATGAAAATGACAATGAGATAATGAAAGTACGGTATCCTGAAAAGGATAAATACATAAAGGACCAGTTACCCAGAAAATGCTGTGTTGCACACGGAAGTCTTTTATATAGAAGAAGCATTGTAAGTGAAGCCGGCGGGTACAACGAACAGATGAGGACGGCAGAGGATTGGGATCTATTTTTAAGGCTGATCGAGAAGACAAAATTTTACAATATACAGGATTATCTTACTTTAGTAAGAAAACACACAGGCAACGTCAGTGGAAATAGTTTCTGTAAAGAAGAGAGTCTTAAGGTGCCGGTCTCATATTTTGAAAGGAAAATTAAACAAGCAGAAAGCAATAAGGAGAAGGCAAAGCTTTATTTTAACATAGGATATTATTACTATTATGAAAATCAGCTGGATATTTCATTAAAATATTTTAACAGATCTCTCAAATATGATTCGCGGGGCGTTCAGATCATCAGGTATTATATTTTCAATAAATATTTACAGAACTTTTTAACCTTTCTAAGGAGGAGCAGATTTATCAGAGTATTAGATATTTTCAGGCATTTAGATAAAAACAATATCATTTTCAGAAACAAATACTAATAAGATGAAAATCGTACTGATAGGCAGGTTTAATGATTCCGGGATAACAAACGGGCCGGAAAAAGTTGCAAACAGGCTTTTAAGCAACTTATCATTACTTTGTAATGATGTCACATTTATAACCTATTATTTCAAAAATTCCAGGAAAAGCAGTATATTTTTAAGGCTATTTGGATCAGAGACACTACTGCACGTACCGAGGGTAATGAAGATGGGAGTGATCAGACTTTTCTTTTATTTAACAGATAACCAGCCTGATATAATTCATTTTGTTACAGAGGAAAGATTTCAGCTAAGCATATTTTTATACAGATTTTTATTAAGAGCAAAGTTATGCGTAACCGTTCACGGGATATTAAAGTATGAAGCGGCTCGTCAAAGAGAAAGATACTCATGGTTTTCAAAACTAAAAGACACAATTCTTGAGAATAGCTTATTTACAATGACAGACCTGCTGGTATTTGTTTCAGAAATCCAAAGGAAATTTGCTTCGGGATATTATAACATAGAAAAGCGAAGGACAGGAATTGCAGCAAACGGAGTGGACCTGGAATTTTTCCGCGAAATAAAAAATCACAGATCCAGAACCAGCATAAAGATAGTTTCATATACTGGCGGTATACAAAACTACAAGTCAGTTGAGACCCTTAAACAGGCATTATCCAGACTAAAATGCAGCTGCAAGGTTGAATTATTTATGCTTGGATATGCCTCTGATTCAACGCAGGAAATAAATGAATTATTTAAGGTCAGTTACTTACCTCTGCTAAGCAGGGAAGAGCTAATAGAATTTTTATCAGACAAGGATATATATATAAATATTAATGAATATGAATCCTTCTCGATCTTTGCTTTAGAATGCATGGCCTCGGGTCTGGTACCCGTAGTATCTGCTCAAGTAGGAATGTCTGAAATTATAAAAGATGGTATAAACGGATTTATTATTTCAGAGCCTGAACCTGAAAAAATCTGCAGTACAATTGAAAAAATTATTTCAGGAAAATATGATATAAACTGCATAAGCAGATCAGCAATGCAGGTAAGGGAGAGTCATAATTGGAGCATTACGGCGATGAATTACATTTCACTATATAAGGATCTGCTGAATGGCTGAAAAAGTACTGCATATAATAGGAAGATCTTCATATGACGGGACATGTACATATGCACTTAGGATGGCTTCAGCCTTAGGACAATATGATTGTGAATTATTATTCAAGACAAAAGGTAAAGCTTTTGATGAAATAAAAAAAACAGGTTTGAGGATTTATCATCTGAGTGATGGGGACAAGGATAAAAGCTTTTCCGGAATCCTATTAAGTGTAATTACTTTCTTTTTAAGAAGAAGGTATGATAAAATTCATTATCATTCAGGCGGATCATTACTTTTACTTATTGCCTGGCTTTTCAGACGCGGCGCCAGGGTAATTCACCACATACATTGCGGAAATCTGGACTGCAGCAAAGATGGGGAAAAAATATCTTTGCTCAACAAAGCGATTTACAAGATACTTAATAATAGAACCTTCAAAATAACTGCTGCAGATCATATTGCTCAGAATTACAGGGCAAACATTGGAAAATCGTACAAGCTGAGCACAATAAAAAACACAGTCCCTTTTGATTTTAAAAGAAAAAGCAGCTTAAAGAAGAAAATAGGATACATCGGGCAGATAAGTAAAGATAAAGGCTTCGATCATATTCTGAGTATTTTTAAAAACAGTGAATATACGCTTGTAGTTAAAGGGGATAATTATTATAATATCAACTTCAGCGACTACTATGGCAATGTACATTTTATTGAGCCTACATTAAGACTAGATGAGTTTTTTGAACAGATAGATCTGCTGCTGTTTCCTTCTCAGGCAGCATTTGAGGGAATGCCTCTTGTGGTGCTTGAAGCAATGGCTTTTGATGTTGGTGTTATAGCACAAAGGACAAAAGCCGTCGGAGAAATACTTGGAGATTATCCGTTATATGCAGGGACATTTACGAAAGAAGATGTAATCAGGAAGCTATCAGAATTTTATTCTGAAGGCTATTCAAGGGTCCTGCTTTCTGAAATGCACAGTGAAATTTGCAAGAAGCATTCTTTTGATGAAATGATCAAAAAAATAACATCAGTATATCAGAGATAATATTATTACAGGTACACCTTTCATTATAGTTATATAGTTCCCCATAAAAGAAATCATGAAGCAGATATTACATCTACACACATTTTTGAACATTACCTGCGGAATTACCCGTGTGATCTATCAGATAGCAGCACCATATGAAGGGAAACCAATTTCATCTGAGTATTCTCATCACATTGCTGCATTTGGCGGAGATAATTTAGAAAAATATCATTTAGCAAGAATTCCGGTAAATTTAATCAAATATAAAAAAGGCGGAGTCTTTGATCTGCTTAAGGCTGCTATCTTTATCAGGAAGTACTGCATCAGCAATAAAATAGATATAATTCATTCACATCACCGATATTTTGATCTGGCTGCATATATAGCCTCGCGGGGGTTAAAAGTTAAAACAGTAACATCGGTCCATAGTAAAGTAAAAGGGAAAAGGATACTAAGTT
>JBLNEL010000517.1:0-3286 GCA_050262615.1 Bacillota bacterium | reverse complement strand
ACTTCCTGAAAGCCCGTTACAGCTTCTTCAAAATTCTTTTCTTTTACCTTCTTTTCAGCTTCAACAAAAAGCTCTTCGGCAGCATCAAAATTCAGATTGATCAGAGGCTTCCCGAGCTTGTCTGCCGCAGCATTTACAACGCTTTCGTTAGGATATTTATTATAGATAACATTAAATAAACTGTCTGCCTTTACTGTGTCTTTTACAGTCTGGTAATATGTACCAAGTGCAAATAAAGCCCTCGGGGTATACATAGTATTCGGATAAGCTTCCAGAATATGAGAATAGTAATAATAAGCTGAATCGAGGACATTCAGTTCGGTAAAGAAAAGGCTTCCAAGCTCATATTCATTTTTTGCAAGCACGATCTTTAATGAATCAGCCGTTATTACAGGCTTTACAGGTGCAACCAGATTTTTCTGCTCTTTCTGTATTCCTCCGGCAAGTGAGTTCTGATCCTGTCTGCCTGTCTTGCTGTTCCGTGAATTCTGATAATCATCTGAAGACGAATTATTAGCTTCTTCCATCCGCTGTTTTTCCAGTTCCTTGTTAAGGCTGTCGCGTATTGCACTTTCCTTTGCATACTCCGTCGAATCCTTTACATATTCTTCCGGTTTCTCAAGGTATACAAGCTGGCGGCTTAGCTGGCTTATAGCGGAGTGAAGATTATCGTACTTTGTATGCATCTGCACTTTCCTGTTAGCTTTCTGCACAAATTCTGCAGGTGCTGTAGATGAGCTTGCCTTCTTATAGTAATAACCCGCACTGTCGTAATTTCCAAACTGGTGCTCCATGATATCGCCCAGATAAAATTCGGATAATCCGGCATTGGGCGACTGCCTGAAAGTAGTGTCTATAAAAACAAACTGCTTTACTGCGTCATCATACCTTTTAAGCTCCATGTATGTCAGACCGATCTGGAGCTTTGTGGAATCCAGGAACTGGTTATATTTTGCCTCAGATTCAATGTCAGTAAAGATATCCAGCGCAGCACCTGTTTCTCCAAGCTTTCTCTGTACTTTTCCATACTGAACCTTAGCCATATATTCGGTTTCGTAAGTAGGCGAGTAATTCTGAACCTCTGCAAATGCTTTAGCAGCTTTTTCAGGCTGATCGATCTTTAAATACATTTTTCCGATCTCATACATAGCAACTGCATTTATCTGATCGTCATCTGAATCATTAACCAGGCTCTGAGCTGTGGCAATAGCTTCTTCGTATTTTTCAACCGATATCAGGTAGCTGACCTGTTCGATATTAGCCTGGGTAAGGATCCTTTTATCATTTTCTTCTCTTGCCTTTGCCTTTACCTGGTCTAATACTGAATTAGCCTGTGTGTGATTTTTAAGTCTTAACTGTGTTTTGCCAATCCACAGCTGATCTTCTAATGTAAGATCACTGTTCGGGAAGGTTGATATTAGCTCAGTAAACTTCCTTAAAGCTTTCTGATAATCCTGCTGATAATAAAAACATTTACCTGCCATAAGTAGAGCATCGTCAACATAAGCCGACTGAGCGTCGAACTGCAGGAGTTTGGAAAGTTTTTCAATTACTTTGGTCAGGTTCTGACTTACATTGCCTCCCGGCCTGGGATCCTGAACAGTAAAAAGAACTTTGCGCTGCAGCAATATCTCCTGCTCGGTCTCATTAAAAAGCCTGGATGCATTATAATATAGATTAAAGTAAGTTGTAAAATTGCCCCAGAGTCCGCATCCGGTCAGAATGAATGGAATAACAAGAATGGCTAATAACTTAACCTTGTGGTTTTTAATAGTTTTTAACATGACTAAGACTAAAGTTAGTGATTGTAAAATGGTAAAACAATTATTCTATAACGCGTCCCTCCCGGACTCATCCGTCCTTATACGGATAGCATCCTGCACCTCATAGATAAATATTTTGCCATCACCAACCTGCCCTGTCTTTGCAGTTCTGAGAATTGCATCAATTGCTTTTTCAAGCTTGCTTTCTTCAAGTACAACTTCAATCTTTATCTTTGGGACAAATTCAATCTGGTATTCGCTGCCGCGGTATGTCTCTTTATGGCCCTTCTGCCTTCCGTAACCTCTTACTTCAGAAATAGTCAGGCCGCGGATACCTTCTTCAAGGAGCGCTTCTTTGACTTCATCAAGTTTGAACGGACGAATTATGGCCTCAATTTTTCTCATTTTTTCCTCTTCTTAGCTCTCCCTGGTTATATCAACCGCTTAAATCGGGGTTGTAATATATAATCAAATCCAAATTAAACATCAACTGAATAATATTGAATTGCAGATT
Organism: Bacillota bacterium; assembly: GCA_050262615.1. GTDB lineage: Bacteria > Bacteroidota > Ignavibacteria > Ignavibacteriales > SURF-24 > JAUZPB01. The sequence continues at coordinate 1,009 of JBLNEL010000517.1, read as the reverse complement.
TAAGGATTTCAAGGACACTCTAAAAAAAACAATACAGGAGACAAAGCCTGAGATAATCAGGCTCTGCCCCCAGTTTCAGAACTATTTTATTGTTTGCCGTGGCAGTTTTTGAACTTCTTACCGCTTCCGCATGGACAAGGTTCGTTTCTTCCAACCTTTTCCTCAGCATGCACCGGCTGAAGCTTCATGCCTTCATGACCGGCAGCAGCGCCGCCATCGTGGGGCATTCTTCCATCGCCGCCATCGCCAGCTGCTATACCAATGTTTGTTGCGTCAGCTTTAACTTCCCTTACACGCTGAACAGGCTGCCTTCTCCTTCTTTCCTGGATCTCTTCAGGAGCCTGAGGCCAGAACTTAAAGCAGAAAGCAATAATGTCGTTCCTTATAAGTCCAAGCAGAGCGACGAACATATTGAAAGCTTCACCTTTATACTCGATAAGCGGATCTTTCTGACCATATGCCCTGAGACCAATACCTTCTTTAAGCTCATCCATCTCGCGCAGATGCTCTTTCCATTTATCATCAATTACGCTTAAGACAGCATATCTTTCCAGACGGGCCATTAAGTCGGAACCGATCATCTCTTCTTTTCTCTTGTAGAATTCCTTTGCAGCCTCAAGTATCCTGTCCTTAATACCGTCTTTTCCAAGCGGAGTAAATTCATCCGGCTCAAGTTTGAATTCAACAAGAAGGTTATGAAGGACTTCTTCCTTCAATGCTTCAATTTCAGCATTTTCAAAATGGTTTTCAACTAACTCTGCTACGTATTCATCAAGCAGGTCCATTATTTCAGATTTCAGACGCTCGCCTTCAAGTGCATGGCGCCTTCTGTTATATATAACTTCCCTCTGCTGATTCATTACGTTGTCATACTCAAGAAGTCTCTTTCTGATAGCAAAGTTGTTTTCTTCAACTTTTTTCTGTGCTCTTTCTACAGAACGTGTAATTAGCGGATGCTGAATAACCTCTCCATCCTGAATTCCGATCCTTTCCATAACAGACGAAATCC
>JBLNEL010000516.1:0-37680 GCA_050262615.1 Bacillota bacterium | reverse complement strand
ACCGTTTCTGGTAGATTTCATAAATTTCATTAGCCGAGAGTGTAAGATCATTTGTAACTAAATAAAGAGTGCCAGTTGTACCGTCTTCGTTTCTGAAGACTCTTCTTATAAGAAGAAGCGGAAAATCAACTCCTTCGAGGTATATTTTTAGAGTGTCATTCTTTCTTAGTTTTATATCTCTTACTTCAATGTATTTGTCCCGAGACTTATCGTAAGGACTTAAGTAAACGTGTCGGTTTACCTTTATTCCCATTACAAAATCCTTGCGAAGTTCTCTTTTTATAAACATCATGTTCTCTTTTGATGAATACCAGAGGTCATTTAAGACATATTTGAATTTCAGAATCTTATTTAATCTCTGAAGCTGTCGCCTGTATAGATCGTTCTTTGACTCTGAACTTACTCTTTTATCAAGTTCAGTTTCTTTGTCTTTTATGATCTTATCTTTCTTTACTATCTCATAACTGACTGGTATGGCAACGTCTTCAGCAGAGCAGTAAAGAACATTTACCAGGCAGATTCCCTTAACACTTCTGCCTTTGGAGTGGTCATAGTACCACTGGACTATTTCAGAAAGATCGGTATAAGGTTTCTCCTCTATGGAATCATCTACTATTAGGCATCCATCAGGAGATTCAATATTTCGAACAAGTGGTTTTATTATTTTCCAGAGCTGACGTGATCCAAGATCTTCTTCTCTTAGAAATCTGGTGATCTTGTCATGGCTTATTTGACCATTGGTCATTCTGGATAAACCAGTTGCTGTTGTATATGAAAACGAACTAATTAAATAATCCGTATATAAATCTAAGAGTTGCTTGTTCATTTTACCCTCCTCTTAGAATTTATATACTCCTTTTTTAACCTTTTTTCACCTTATTTGCGTAAGGTGACTTATTAAATAATTAATTTATTGTTGAATATTTATTGAAACAGAATATATATGAAAGCACTATTCTTAGGTTCAGGTTATACAGGAAATTTCTTCAGGATACTTTATCCATATTCAATCCATTCCTTCCGCAATAAGGAAAATATTCTTAAACACGGCGGCGGGGTTTTGTTCAATGTAAATGATAGATCGACCTGGCATAATATAGAGAAAACTGACCCCGATGGAATTGTAATTTCTTTCCCCCTTAATGAATGTGACTATATTGAGGAATTCCTTGAACTCTGCTTGAAGATCTCTGAACGCATTGCCGTTATCGGCACAACTTCAGGATTTCAAAAAAACCTGAGCGAAATTACTGATGAGTCCCCGCTTGATTCGACTAACCCCAGAACAGCAGCTGAAGAATATTTTAGAAAAAAAGGGGCTTCTGTAATCCATAGCGCTGGCATTTACGGACCCGGCCGGAATCCTTTGGACTGGATAAAAAGAGGACTTATACGAAACTCTATGTCTACTGTTAACCTGGTACACGCCGAAGACCTGGCAAGAGCATGCAGCTTCATTCTCGAAAACTTCAGTCAATGCAGTCAGTTCGTACTAAGCGATGGACATCCCTACAAGTGGAAAGAAATTATTCAGTTCGCACTGAAAAAACATATGATCTCAGAGTCGGATATTCCTCCGGACTCACCCCAAAGTTCAGCTAGAATAGTAAAACCCTTAAGACTTTTTGATATGGGATTTACTCTAAGACATCCTGTTTTGTTCGATGAGCTCCAGTCACTGGAGCCCATATAAATCTTTTTAAAAAATTGCGTAAATAAATGGAGCAAGCGCAGATCCCTGCGTCAGAATTATCAGTCCACCTAAAAGAATCAGAAAAATGATTATCGGTGCAAGCCACCATTTCTTTCTGACCTTGAGAAATGACCACAGTTCCGAAAGTATTGATAATTTACTCATTGTAATAATTTACCCGTCTTAATTCCTGAATTCGTGCCTGCCTGTCTGCCTTAGGCATGGCCTGCCTTAGGCGCGGCATGCCGCGTAATTCTTAATTTAAATTTCATTTTTGTGAATTTACCAAATTCCCCCCAAATCTTCTAGCTGATTATATCTGCCCAATGGGAAATACTGATAAACTAAAACTGCCTTTCTGACTCCTTTGGATCATAAGGCTTTACTTCCCTTAAATTCCAGTATGAGGTCTTCCCCTTCTCTATCTTTTCATCTAAAAGATCCTTTCCCCTTAACTTCATTATTACTCCTGTCGGGGTGATTACAAGATAATACAAAAGCGAAAGTATGATCCTTGTGGAAAACCAGCCTAATATTATTGCAAGACCCATCCAGAACTTCTGTAAGGGCTTTAACATCCCGGGAAAGACCAGCGCAGGTATGACCAGTAATGCAGCAGCTGCTAGAAAATAAGGATATGTCGCCCCCCCTGACTTAAACATAATAAGCAGACCTGTTAAGCCGAACACTATTCCGACACTCAGTCCGAACTTCCTTAAGTCCTTCTTGCTGCTTGAAATATTTTTTATCTCTTCTAATATCATATTTGTTTTTCTTCTTTAATTGTTGCTTACTTTTACTTCAGGAAAATTTCATCTTAAAAAAATTCCTTTAGTCCAGCTCAAACTCCTTCTTCCAGTCACTGTCTTCTGTAAGCGGCTTCTGATCTGACTTGCTCAGAATAAAATTGCCCATTACTAGATAGTCCATATTCGTACGCATAAAACACCTGTATGCATCCTCAGGCGTACATACGATCGGCTCACCTCGGACGTTAAATGAGGTATTAACAATTACAGGACAGCCGTATTTTTCATAAAACCTCTCTATCGTCCTGTGATATAATGGATTTGTCTGAAAATGAACTGTCTGTATCCTGGCTGAATAATCAATGTGCGTTACTGCAGGAATGTCTGAGCGCTGAACATTAAGCTTCTCTATTCCAAAAAGATTCTTCTCTTCACTGCTCATTGCCCTCTGACGCTCTTTTTTTACATCAGCTACAAGAAGCATATATGGACTCGGACGGTCGATCTCAAAGTAATCACAAACATGCTCTCCTAAGACTGAAGGAGCAAATGGCCTGAAACTTTCACGGAACTTTATCTTAAGGTTCATTATAGACTGCATCTTTAAAGACCTTGCATCACCAATAATTGTCCTTGCTCCTAAGGCCCTCGGACCAAATTCCATTCTGCCTTCAAACCAGCCGATCACTTTTTCATCATTTATCAGATCGGCTACTTTCTCTGGAATATCTTTTTCTTCTACCTTTGTATATGGTATTGAATGACGCACCAGAAATTCATGTATTTCATTGTCTGAAAACTCTGGCCCCAGGTAAGAGCCCGACTGAAAGTCATTTTGTTCATCAGTAATTCTCTTATTTCCCAGATACTGGTGCCATACAAACAGCGCAGCTCCTAAGGCTCCGCCTGCATCACCTGCAGCTGGCTGTATCCAGATATCCTCAAAAGGCCCTTCTCTTAATAACCTGCCGTTTGCAACACAGTTTAATGCCACACCGCCGGCTAAACAAAGCTTCTTTTCACCTGTCTGCTTATATATGTGCCTGCCCATCCTTAAGATAACTTCTTCGGTTACTTCCTGCACCGATCGCGCAAGATCCATTTCTTTCTGTGTAAGAGCCGACTCAGGCTTCCTTGGACCACCGCCGAAAAGCCTGTGAAACTTGTCGCTTGTCATGGTTAAACCGGCAGTGTAATTAAAGTATTCCATGTTCATCTTAAATGAACCGTCTTCTTTAAGATCCATCAGATTGTTTAGTATCAGGTCAACATACTTTGGCTCTCCATAGGGAGCTAAGCCCATAACCTTGTATTCGCCTGAATTTACCTTAAAACCGGTGTAATATGTAAATGCAGAGTATAATAACCCCAGAGAATGCGGAAACCTGATATCTGCAATTATATTGATCAGGTTGTCCTTTCCTGTGCCGAAACTTGTCGTTGTCCATTCTCCAACCCCGTCTACTGTAAGAAAAGCCGCCTGACTGAAAGGTGATGCAAAAAAAGCTGAGGCCGCATGTGATTCGTGATGCTCAGGAAAGATTACCTTGCCTTCAAAACCTGTCTTTTTCTTTAATATATCCTTTATCCAGAGCTTTTGATTTATCCACAAAGGCATTGCCTTAATGAAAGACTTTATCCCTTTTGGCGCATAGACCAGGTATGACTCAAGAAGCCTTTCAAATTTCAAAAACGGCTTGTCGTAAAAAGCTGCTGCCTCAATCTCATTCGCCGTTATGCCTGCATAGTTCAGACAGTATTCTATCGCTTTTTCAGGAAAATTATGATCGTGCTTCTTCCTCGTAAACCGCTCTTCCTGCGCCGCTGCAATTATTTTTCCGTCTTTTACCAGACAGGCAGCACTGTCGTGATAAAAGGCCGAGATTCCAAGTATGTACATTACTTACTTCTGATACTTTATAAAAAGGTTAATCAACTGCCATAAAATAGAAGAATATTGAAATAATTACAAAACAAAAACAACTGAAGTATTCCCCCGCCGCTATTGGGTTACTCTAAGTGAGGGAAATTTTTGATTGTAAGAATAACATAAAATTCCATATTTTAAGGGCTGTTATATTCATTATTCTGACAATATTAAATATTTTTATTTATAAGTTTACTATTATTCTTCCGGGAGTTATGCAGAGTGAGTTTACCTAAAAAAAATAAAAGTGAAAAGAAGTCCCCCTGGCTGTTTTACCTGATAATGGTGCTTATACCTGTAATCTTCTTTGTTCTGCTGGAGGCCGGACTTAGAATTTTTAATTACGGAATAGATACCACTCAATGGGTCGCAGCTACTTCTAAAAAGCTGGTGCTCAATCCTGAAATAGCCCATAGGTATTTTTATACTACAAAGAGCATTCCTTACTCTAACCAGGAAATCTTTGATAAGGTAAAATCAGACAACTCCTTCAGGATCTTTGTCCTGGGCGAAAGCAGTGCTGCAGGCTACCCCTACCTCCCTGTTGGCTCATTTTCCAGGTTTCTGCAGAAAAGACTTGAACTGCTTTACCCTGAAATGAAAATTGAGGTTATAAATATCAGTATGACCGCAATTAATACTTATGCACTAAGGGATATGCTCCCCGGAGTCCTGGAACAGAAACCAGACCTGATATTGATCTACACAGGCCATAATGAATTCTATGGCGCTTTAGGTGTCGGCTCAAATGAATCGCTTGGCTCAAGCCCCGCAATTGTAAACCTTATACTTAAACTAAACAAACTTAAAACCGTAGAACTCTTAAGAAATTTCTTAGGCTACGTTGCAAAAGCATTTAAAAGCAATACTGAGTCCGGCGGAACTCTTATGTCCCGAATCGTAAAGGATCAGACTATTACACTTGGATCCTCTGCTTATAAGGCAGGATTAAATCAGTTCAGCAGCAATATGCGCGATATTCTTCAGATGGCAAAGGATAATAACGTACCGGTTGTCTTAGGGACTCTTACAAGTAACCTGAAAGACCAGGCACCGTTTATTTCTGTTAAAGCAGCAGACTACCCTGAAGCATCTGATGTATTTAAGAAAGCCGGCTCCGAATTTAATTCGGGCAATAGAGAAAATGCCGAAAAACTCTTCAGACAGGCAAAAGACCTCGACGCCCTGCGCTTCAGAGCTTCAGAGGATATAAATAATATTATTAGACAGCTCGCAAATGATTTTAACTGCCCTGTTGCTGAAATAGACCAGGCTTTTAACCAGGCCTCTCCCGGAGGAATTGTAGGCAATAACCTTATGACAGACCACCTGCACCCGACACTTAAAGGTTATGAACTGATGGGTAAATTGTTCTATGAAACTATGAAAAAAAGCAGCCTGCTGCCTAAAAAAACAATGCGCCAGTTCAATGAAAATGAACTCGATAAGCTCACTCAACAGAATTTCAAATTCTCTAAACTCGATTCTATAATCGCTTATTACAGGATCCTGGCCCTTAAAAATGACTGGCCATTTACTGACCCCAAACATAAAAGACCTGATAGCCAGATCATAAATCCTAGGAATTTTATAGATTCTCTTGCTGCAAATTTCTTCTATAGCGGTATCGACTGGGAAGCAGCCCATATAAAAGCTGCCAATTGGTATTTGGCAAGAAAAGACTACAAGAACTTCAAAGAACAGATAGATGTGCTCATTTCACAGTTCCCTGTCATTACACGCTATTATGATATGGCAATTAACGTCTTTCTTGATGCAGGCAATTTCGACGAAGCTTATAATTACCTCCTGGGACGCTATGAGCTAAGACCTGATGGCTTTTCTTCCAAATGGCTCGGAATTATTAATCTCTCAAAACAAAGGACTGACGAGGCATTAAGTTATCTTAAAACAAGCCTTCAGTATGACAGCCGCGACGCACAGGTGCTCTTTAATCTTGCTGGCGTTTATGTCTATAAAAAGGACTATAGCAAAGCACTCGAAATAATTGATCAGTGCCTTCAGATCGATCCCGGCTTTCCTGATGCACTGAGACTTAAAAGCGACCTTATAAAAGCAATTGAACAGGAAAAAAGAAAAACAGATGGAAAATAAGATAGAATTGTTTTTAAGTTATAACATAATTGATTACCTTTTTTATTAGTTTTGTTAATAAAATAGCTGGAAAAAAGTTTGTATAAAGGAATTGTTAAACGTATTGGTAATTTTTTTGAGGAAGTTGGTGAGTTTTTCTCACTCTTGTTTAATATCATCAGATTCTTCCCCTCTATATTCCGAAGCTGGAACCTGGTACTTTACCAAATGGAACATATCGGGGTAAATTCACTCCCGCTGGTCCTTATTATTGCTACTTTTACTGGCGCAGTTGCCGCATGGCAGGCAGCCTACCAGCTAAGCGGCGTTGCTCCTTTGTCGTTTTTGGGAACTGCAACCAGCCGTGCAATTATTACAGAGCTGGGCCCCGTGCTTACTGCTATTGTTATCGCCGGCCGCGTTGGGGCCTCAATTGCAGCTGAACTCGGGTCAATGAAGGTAACCGAACAAATAGACGCTCTTGAAACCATGGCCATCAGCCCTGTTAGATACCTTGCTATGCCCCGCTTCGTTGCCTCAGTTCTTACAATGCCCGTTCTTGTTGTCTTTGCCGACTTTATTGCTGTTCTTGGAGCTTATGTAATTTCGAACTTCTTCCTGGGTGTATCCTTTGCAGTCTTTTTCCTGTCTGTTAAAAGATACTTTGAACTCGCTGACTTTATGTTCGGACTTATAAAAACCGTAATTTTCGGAGGAGTTACTTCTTTACTGGGCTGCCATATTGGATTTAGAACTGAAGGTGGCGCTGAAGGCGTCGGCTTATCAACTATCCGCTCTTTTGTGCTCTCCTCAGCACTTATTCTAATACTCGACTATGTGCTCTGGACATTGATGTTCTAAACTATATTGAGAAAATACCTTACGAACTGACGAATAATTGAACTAAGGATGTTTAACCGGAACATTAACTGTCCTGGAGTAAAGTTAACACGGTAAATAAGGTGTGTGCTTGATCTGAATATGGCAATATATACTGCCGATTATTTATGTCTGCTGATTATTTATGTCTGCTGACTGCTTCTGTATGCTGATTACTTCTGCTTCCGGCAGCTTATTTTGCTTTTAATATAAGCAGCGTCATATCATCTTCCGGTATATTCGATCTTCTGAAGTTTGCAAGTGAATCAAGTATTATATCCTTAATCTCTGAGGCTGTTTTTCCGGGATTTTTTTCAATTATCCTCCTCAGCATTTCCACACCAAAAAGATTTTTCTCAGGATTCATAGTTTCAATTAAACCATCAGTATAAAAAACAAAAATATCACCGCTCTTAAATGGAAGCGTTACCTCTTCAATAACTTTGTCAAACATACCGTTATCCCTCAGACCTATTCCAAGTCCGACAGGCGTGATCGCTTCGGTTTTATTCTCTATGCATTTGTAGTGAATTAGCGGAGTGTGGCCGGCACGGCTGAATAAAAGCTGCCCTGATGAATCTAGTGAAATAAGCGAAACTGTAAAGAAATTATCCGGTCGTAATATGTTTTGTATGTTTTTGTTTAACTGCCCTAATATTGCCTTTGGACTAGAGCAGTTGCTTATAAGATATTTAAGCACCGCCTGGACCTGTACCATCCTCAAAGCAGCTCCCATTCCCTTGCCTGATATATCCCCTATTACTATAAATGTGGTCTTATCATCTAATCCTGATTCTATAAAATCCATGTAGTCTCCGCCAACTTCACGGGCAGTCTCATAATAACAGGATATATCGAAATGCTTGTTTACCGGAGCTTCTTTAGGCATAAGTGAGATCTGAATATCACGTGCTACAGCTAGCTCATCTTTGGCTGTCAGCTTGTCTGCTACTTCAAATGCCAGAAGTATATTCAGCATGAAAAATCCCAGAGCTGCATAGTTCCATTGCTCCGAAAAATTTCCCCATATAAAGAAAAATAATGCCGCAGAATAAAAAAGCCGCCTTAATGGCGTAAGCCTCTCTAAAAATTCAATAAACAGATTCCAGATAAATACAAGCGTCCGCTTAAAAGGATTGCGGATCTGCTGCGACTGCTTCATCCTCCTTACATAAAAATCATATACCTCCGGCGCATCCCGTTTTATCAGACGCTCAAATTCATCGTAACTTAAGTCACTTGCGTAAAAATCGTATACGCGCCTCAGTGTATTCAGTTTTAGCAATCTTTCTTTCTCCGGATAAAAATATTTCCAATACCATTATGACGGCCGGGTGTGATCCGTTGTTCCGGCCGCTGAATTTTATCCCCGAATATACATAAGGTTTTTCTACTATTCTACATTGTTTACAGGTATAGCTGCCCCGATATGGCCTTTTCTTATTATATTTTTCTTATTAATGGGTTTTCTGTTCGGCTTAATTTTTCTATTTGCAGCCTTGATTTTCCTTTACAGCTTGATGTTGCATTACAGCCTTGATGTTGCATTACAGCCTTGATGTTGCTTTACAGCTTATCTTCTATCTGTACAGTTTATTTCTTCTCTTTTGGCGGCTTATCTCTTCTCTCTGAGCGGTTTTCTCCTGATAGTCTGCTGAATCCTAAAATAAATTCAAAAAAAAAAGGCAACCTTCTTTTAAGATTGCCTTGACTAAAATGTACCGGGTGTAATATGTCTCACTTTTTGCTTTTAACAGTGACAGAATAGAATTGCCCTCTTATATCCTGCCCCCGCTGAAACATAGTTTGCCCCTCTTTTCATCCCTCTTTTCTCATCACATCTTAAAATAAATTCTTAAAATAATTCATTAAAAATAAAATTTTGCCCTCTTTTATTTTCCCTCTTCAGTATTCCTTATGATACCGGGATTTGTATTCTCCCTTACTTTATCCCACCAGTCGCTTTTAATCTTACCATACTGAATAGCCTGCTCGGGTGTAAGCATTTCCTCTATTCTGCTGTCGGCATCTATTCTGGCACGCTCAAAATTGACTGCTATATGACTGCTGCTGTTAGTCATGTTTTCATTGGTCTGATTTTTTGTCTTAGCTGTTCCTGTGCTCAGATCTATATCATCATTATTCTTAACATCTGTCCTGTCCTGCCGTGTTTTGTTCGTTTTATCGGGCGGTACAGGCTCATTTTTAACTTTTCCCTTCTCATCAGTATTTCCGGTTAATGTGATTTTCTCCTGGAATTCTCTCAGTATTGTTCGTATCCTCCCCTGCTGTGATTCTGAAAGATTCAGTTTTTCTGAGAGATCCTTGCCTAATCTGTCCAGCGAACCACTTAAGTTCTCCCCGTTTCTTTTCTGCTGACTTTCCTGTGCATTAACTTCCGGAATATTTATCGTAACTGTTAGTAATAAAATCGTTAAGCATATTGTGCGTATCCTCTCTATGATCTCTCTGGTCTTCATGATCTTCCTCTCTCTCTTTTTTCTTATCCAAACTTCACTGAAAATTCAACCATAGTTAATCACGAATTTTAATCACAGCCGGCAATCATGATGGAACTTAATACATAAAATTTTCACAGCACATAGGTTTTTATCTGAAAATTATGTAAGTAATAGGTGAATAAATATTGTCAGCGTTTTGCTTACAAGATTTCTGGGTGAGTCTTCGGATTCCTTAGTGAGATATATTCCTCCCGGAATTCAGGGTATTCTTCGGAGAGTGCTTCGACGAAATTGTCTACATAACTGCTCAATATGACATCAGCATTCGCATATAAATTTCTTATTTCCAATAAGGTTGTTCCCGGTAAAATACTAAGCTGCTTACTGTTTAACGCTGATTCGTAATTCCCGTTAAGTTTTTTTAACTCTGCTATCATGCCTGACGTAATGCCAAGTCTTCTTAATTCTTCCGGATAATTCTCTGCTATCGATTCAACTGACGAGATCTTATCTATCAGTTCAGCTTCTGAAAGCCTGAAAAGATCACATTTTGTAATTTTGCATTGCTGCCGCAGGACTTCATTTCCGCTTTGCTTTGCAAGCTCGCACAATCCTCTTGCTATAGGCAGAAGTGAGGAGATGAGTATATCTTTTGCTTTTGTCGCTTTTATTGATCCTTCAAGAATACTGCCTGAAAGCTGGTTTTCCCTTAATTCAATCTGATTAATGATTTTCCATAATTTTGCAATCGACCATTCAAATGCTTTAATGTTTTCTGTTATTTCTCTGTTGCCTGATAAGAAATGTAGTACATTCTCATACATTAATAGTTTGCTCTTCTCCGTATCCGTCATATTCTCCTCTCCTCTTAAAAAGTATTTTTAAGCCGGAGCATTAGATTTCTGAATCTTATGGTTATTATCGCGAAGGTTATCTCTTCCTGACAGTATTAGAATAAAATAAGCTCATCCCTGAATCAGTACTAAAGCGGAACGGAAAATTCCGCTTTAGTACTAAGAGTATACTACGTCACATATAAATAGTAACATTAGTAGCCTCAATTATATCTACAGGGTTTTATCATTACTTTAGTCCTATTTCAGACCTGTAAGAATAATTACCACCCTTGTCTTTATCACTTTATAAAACTAATCAGCTTATAAACTGATTAACTATCTTAGCGGTTACGTGTATTATGACTGCTGGAAGTATCACTGCTTGCCCCGCTTCTATGACTCTTCTTGCTGCTGCTGCTTTTTCCTGACTTTTTGCTCTTGGTTGAGTCTGAGGTTCCACTGCTTGAACCGCTGCTGCTCTGATTATCTATGCTTCCGCTCCCGCTTGTACCAGTAGTTGTACCGCTATGAGAACCTGTTCTGCTGCTGGAACCTTTAGTGCTCGAACCTTTAGTACTGCTGCCTGAACCGGTTTCATTAACTGAACCGCTTTCGCCAGTTCCCGATCCGCTGCCGCTTTCCGATGTTCCAATCGTAGGATCAGTAGTGCCGGTGCTTGGATCTTCAGCTACTCTGTTGCCTCTGTGGCTTCTGCCGCTTCTGGTTCCACTGCTGCTGCCGGTATTTTCATCACTGCTTCTCTCCATAGTGCTTGATGAAGATGAAGAGCTTTTATGTTTTCTACTTGATTTTTTGGATTTGCTCTTGCTGGTTTTGGAAGTATCATCGGTCATTGTTCCTGAATGATCTCTCTTGCTCTTGCCCATATTGGTGCCGCTTGAGGACCCTGTACCGCTATGTGTTCCGCTAGATCCTGAAGTGCCTGTGCCATATGTGCCTGAACCGGAACCGCTGCGTGAAGAACCCGAACCGGTTGTACCTGATCCGCTACCTGAACCTGTTCCATATGTTCCTGATCCTGTTCCACTGCCTGAACCTGTTCCGCTACCTGATCCTGTTCCGCTACCTGATCCTGTTCCGCTACCTGAACCTGTTCCACTGCCAGTACCATATGTTCCACTTCCTGATCCGGTTGTACCGCTGCTGCCCGTGCTGCCGCTTCTGTTTGATCCTGTATTGTCAGTGTTTCCACGGTTATAACTTGTATCCTGTGTCGTTGAGCTCCTGCCGGTTCCATATGTTCCCGAACCGCTGCCAGTGCCGCTGCCGGTTCCATACGTGCCTGTTCCACTGCCGGAACCCGTTCCATATGTTCCGCTGCCAGAACCTGTTCCGCTGCCGCCAGTACCACTACCTGAACCTGTACCATATGTACCGGAACCTGAACCGCTTCTGCTTGAACCGGTCGAACCTGCATTATCTGTGTTGCTTCCTCTGTTATAACTGGTATCCTGGGTCGTACTGCTGCCTGTGCCGGAGGTCCTGTCCTGTCCTGAACCTGTGCCCATGCTGCCTACTCCAGAACTCGTACCACTGCCGCCTCCAGTCGGGGTCTGATAACCTGAATTGCTGTTACGATCCCTGTCGGAACTGCTGCTGTGGTCCTTTTCTGAACCACTGCTTCCGCTGTTATCCCTTCTCATCGTTCCTGTGTTATCTGAACCGGTGCTGCTTCCAGAATTTCCTGATCCATATGTGCCGCTGCTCCTGGAAGTATCACTCTTTGAACTGCCGCTGCCGTAACTGTTGTCCTGCGCAAGTAAATATCCTTGAAAAGCCAGTGCCACAAATAGAACCACGAACCAATTAATCTTTTTTATCATATTATCACCCTTATCTTTGATTTAACATTAACCTTAACTGTCTTTTCTATAGCTTTAGCATAAGTATCAGTTTTCTACCATCTCCCGGATTAAATTTCACCCGGATTATGATGAATGCCCGATTTAGTTAGGTTGTCAAATTATTTTTTCTATTTCAATCCGCTTATTTTTCTCCTGCTCGGGTCAGACGACACTTCGGCCGCGAAGTAAACTTATGATTGCCAGTACTACTGCTATTACCAGCAGAACATGTATAAATCCGCCCAGCGTATATGAACTGACCATTCCGATTAACCAGAGAACTACTAATATTGCAAATATTGTCCACAACATAATTCCTCCTCAAGAATTTTGTATTTACGAAATTGACAAATGCATTTTTCTGGCTTTCGCCTTAAAAAAGGTCACAATTTGAACTTAACACAATCACCTCTGCTTGGCTATCAGGCTTTGTCTGATATTGATGTAGGCTGCTTTTGAATAGATTTTGTAAGGTAGTATTGCACGATCTTGTAGGATTTGTCTTACAGTCGTAAGTATAAAAATAAAAAAACCTGTGATTTTATGCTCTTTTCCAACTATTTTGAAAAGATAAAACCACAGGCCTCTCAGTCTTGGAATATTTCTGCTATTTTAATCCAGATAGTCCTTTAAATATTGCCCTGTATATGAAAGATCAGAAGCACGTATTATCTCCTCAGGCGTTCCGCTGGCTATTATCTGCCCCCCTTTTTCACCGGCTTCAGGTCCAAGATCTATTATGTAATCTGCACTCTTTATTATATCCAGATTATGCTCAATTATTACAATTGAGTTCTTCTTCTCAAGCAGCATCTTAAAACAGTTAAGAAGCTTGCTTATATCATCAAAGTGAAGACCCGTCGTGGGCTCGTCAAAAATAAAAAGCGTGTGATTGGTGTCCCTCTGTGTCGATAAATGAGCTGCAAGCTTTACCCTCTGCGCCTCACCGCCCGATAAGGTATTTGAAGGCTGCCCCAATTTGATATAGCCCAGACCAACCTCAGAAAGTACCCTTAGGTAATCGCTTACTTTCCTGCTATCCTGAAAATGATCTAAGGCTTCGTCAACCGACATGTTCAATACATCAACCAGGTTTTTCCCTTTATAGGTTATCTCTCTTATCTCTTTTTTAAACCGCGTGCCTTTACAGTCCTCACACTCCAGATATAGATCAGCAAGAAACTGCATCTCGACTTTTACAAAACCGTCCCCCTGACAGGTCTCACACCTTCCTCCGGGAACATTAAATGAGAAGTAACCAGGCTTATATCCCCTTGCCCTTGCCTGATGAGTTGAGGCAAATAACTCCCTTATGTGCTCATAGGCTTTTACATAACTTATAGGATTTGAACGCGGTGTCCTTCCGATTGGCGACTGGTCAACTATTTCAATATTATCTATCTGCTGAACACCTTTTATATCCTTAAACTTCCCGATCTTTGGAGGATTGCCGCCTAAGAGCTTCGTTATGCCTCCGTAAAGCACATCATGAATAAGCGTACTCTTGCCCGAACCGCTTACTCCTGTTACAACCACAAATTTATTTAACGGAATATCCACATTTATGTTCTTCAGATTATTCTCCGAGGCTCCGGTTATCCTGATACACTTCCCATCGGATATATCCCTCTCAGCCGGAACAGGAATATTAAGCTTTCCCGAAAGATACTTGCCGGTAAGTGATTTATTGTCTGCAATTAATTCATCATAGGTCCCCTTGGCAACTATTTCACCACCATGTATTCCTGCCTTTGGCCCCATATCAACTATCATATCGGCTTCACGCATCATTTCCGGATCATGCTCAACTACAAGTACCGTGTTGCCTATATCTCTAAGTGACTTCAGTATCTTTATCAACCTCGTGTTGTCTCTCGGATGCAGACCAATGCTCGGCTCATCAAGCACGTACAGAGTCCCAATAAGAGAAGATCCTAATGAAGTGGCAAGATTTATTCTCTGCGTCTCCCCGCCTGATAAAGTGCTGCTTAGCCTCTCTAAGGTTAAATAACCTAAACCAACATCGTTTAAGAATGTAAGTCGCTTTACGATTTCTTTTAATATTCTCTCGCCTACCGCCATTTCAAAATCGGTCAGCTCCAGGTTAATAAAGAATTTATGAGCTTTTTCAATAGAAAGCTTTATAACATCCTGTATCGAAGAACCGGCAATCTTGACCTGAAAAGTCTCCCGCCTCAGACGCGATCCCTTGCAGGCTGAACATGTTGTGTAACCTCTGTAACGGCTTAGCAAAACCCTTATATGAAGCTTATAGGTCATGCTCTCAAGCTCTTCAAAGAACTTGTCTATACCTGTAAAACCGCGCCAGCCTTTCTTAATTAATGTTACCTGGTCTTCTGTCAGATCCCTGAAAGGGACCTGAGTCGGAATATTATATTTCTTTGCTGTCCTTATCAGATCACGCATGTGCTTCGAATACTTTATCGAACGCCATGGGGCAATTGCACCTTCTACTATGCTCAGGTTCGGATCCGGAACTACCAGATCCATGTCAATCCCTACAGTCCTGCCAAAACCCTGACAAACCGGACAGGCACCAAATGGATTATTAAAAGAAAAGAAATGCGGCTCGGGCTCTTCATACCTTGTGCCGCAACATTCATAAAATTTATTGAAATTCTTGACCTCCGAGGTCTCGGCATTTATTATCGATAGCCTTCCTTCACCTTCTTTGAAACATGCTTCAATTGACTCAGATAGTGTTTCACGCATTTTCCCCTTCCTTATCTTGAAACGGTCTATAACTGCGTGAATCCCGTCTTTCTTTCTGAGCGTTATTTTATCTTCATTAAGATCAAGAAGCTTGTCTTTTGCAAATAATCTGAAAAAACCCCGCCTCTTTAACAGCTCAATCTCCTCTTTTACCGTCCGCCCTTCATGTGTGTGCAACGGAAATCCCAGGTAATATTTCCCATCCTCAGGCTGCTCTTCAAGCCACTGCGAGACTGAAGTCACAGAATCCTTCTTTACAACATTCCCGCAGATTACACAGTACGTCTTGCCTATCCTTGCGTAAAGCAGCCTTAGATGATCATATACTTCGGTTGTAGTCACAACTGTTGAACGGGTATTCTTTGATCCCGTCTTCTGCTCAATTGCTACAGCAGGACTTATCCCATAAATAAAATCCACATCGGGTTTGTTTATCCTCTCTAAAAACTGCCGCGCATAAGACGACAGACTTTCAACATACCGCCTCTGCCCTTCGGCATATATAGTATCAAATACCAGTGAGGACTTCCCGCTGCCGCTTACACCTGTAACCACTACCAGCTTATTGCGCGGTATCTCAAGATCAACATTTTTGAGATTGTGCTCTTTTGCCCCTTTGACTATTATTCTGTCTTTGGGATTTATTTGTTTGTTTGTCATTCTGTTTCTTTTAGTTCAAAAATAATTAATATGCAAAGTTAATAACTTTACTGCTATTTAGTAAGTTCAAAAATGCCCCTAAATTTATCACTCCGGCAATGGAATTACCGGAAAGTTATTCTGGTTTTAAGTTATATTAACATTTGTGATATTTTATAATTTAGATTAGGATCAAATTTGAAAAACAGTCGACCAGCTGACAGACAGCTTCAGAGAGATAAAACCTATAAAACCGGTAAAATTCTTCAGAAATCTAATAAACCGATTGAAAAAGAGGAAGAAAAGCCTTCTTTTTCAGCAAAACTTCTTAATCAGGCAAATATTGAACGCAAAACTGGCAAATTCGACTGTACTACTGAAATTGAACCCTTGGCCGATTTCCCTTATGAAAAGGAACTATTGCTTAAAAACCGCGTCTTCAGAGAGTTCTGGAAGGAAAATAACTTGCCGCTTAGTCCTGAAAATATTGTGCCTTCTCCTAAACCAAGAAACTATAGAACTACAACTAAACGCCGTGTTATTAAAATAAAGGGACGCTTCTTCCTTGTTTTCTCAGAAGAGGCAAGAGGTTTATCCCAGGAGACTTTTACACCTTCCTTGCTTGAACCTGAAGAACATTCCAGGATCTATAGGTACCTTGTTGAGCGGATAAATGAACCCACCTACTCAATTATAGGCCATAATCTGAATTTTCTTATTATCCGCGGAAGCTATAGCGAATTTAGCGTTATCTTTAACGTCCATAGCCTTACCGGCGCTGTGGTAAATAAAATTAAAGCTGTTTCTGCTGAGTTGAAAAACTCTGGAGTAAATGTGATCTCGGCATTTATTTATCTCGACCCGACAAGGTCTGACTATTACCTCGAAAACATAAGACCTGTCGACCAGGTGAATTTTAAGAAGATCTTTGGCCCTGATAAACTCTTTGTGCGCTTTCACGATAAAAAGTATTCTTTTTACCCCACCTCATTCTCCCAGGTAAATGAATCAATGGTCCCTGTTATGCTGGATAATGCAAAACAAATGCTGCTCCCTGCAGATGAAAACAGGTTTATCGACCTTTATTGCGGTTATGGACTGTTTTCCCACTTTCTGGCAGACTATTTTACTGAGACTCTTGGCATTGAGGCTGAAGGATCTTCAATAAAGTCCGCTATCGAAAACAGCCAGTTTATCTCCCATAAAGGAAAGATCAGATTTCTGGCAAAAAGAATTACTTCCGAGTCTCTCGAAGATATCCTGCCTGATAATGATTTAACCGGCGAAGTCTACCTTTTGGACCCTCCCAGACAGGGAACTGAAAAAGGAGTAATTAAAACAATCGCACTCAGAGAACCTGCTAAACTTCTCCATATATTCTGCAATGTCGACCGGATAGCCCGCGAAACTGCTGAATGGAAGAAAAACGGGTATAAGATCCAGAAGGTTCTGCCGCTTGACATGTTCCCCGGCACACCAAACCTTGAGGTTATGATACTTCTGGTGCCTTATACACATTAAGATCTTAGATCCTGAGTACTTTTATTATACCTGAAATAGGGATTTCTCGTTTTGAGGAAATAATTACCGATATAACTTCGTCTTCAGTAAGACCTAGTTCGCGGAGCGTCCTTTCTAAAAGGGCTTTATCCAGCTCGCGCCGGATTGTATCATCAACAAGTGTAATTTTATAGCCGCTGACCTGAAATTCCTTAAAGGCTGAATTGACCAGGTCATTATGAAATTCCTCCCTTAATTTCATATATTCATCCTTGATCCTGTCGTATTCTTCCTTCTTCTCTATAAGCTGCCTGGCCTTTTCTTCTAATGATTTTACCATAAAATTACCTTTTTGTTTTTACGGGCATTTTCTTATGTGGCGGGAATTCTTACGCATAACCTGAAAACATTAAGCCGCTTTATGGGAACAATATATTATTATAGTATTAATTCTGAACCATATTTTCTACTGTTCCCATTATGCAATTTTAGCTATGTGATAAGACCATGCGATCAAATTGTGAATCTAAAGCTTGTTTATTCATCTTTTACTTCAACCGGAGTAAGGTCTGTGTTTGCCGGACCATTTATTACTTTTCCGTAGCAGGTAAACCTGGAGCCATGACATGGACAATCAAATGATTTCTCTTCACCGTTCCATTCAAGTATACATTTTAAATGCGGACATACGGCACTGTAACTGTGCAGGTTGCCTGACTTGTCCCTGTATACCGCGGCTTTTGAAATTCCCATTCTGATTATTGCTCCGCTGTCAGGAGCAATTTCCTTTACTGAACTTACATCTCCTTTGGTAAGATAATCACCAAATTGCTTTGCTACGTTCAGATTTGCAGTTATATAATCGGTGGCTGTTTTCATTGTCTTTCGTGCAGGATCATAAAGTTCGGCCCAGGGATTGTCGGCTCCCGCAATAAGTGCACTTATTATTATTCCTGCTAAGGTCCCGTGCGTCATACCCGTGCCTGAGTCACCTGTGGCAAAATAAATATTTCCCTTGCTTTCTGCCGGATCACGCCCTATGTAGGCAAGTGAATCTACTGGCTCCATTACCTGTCCTGACCACCTGTACACAACATCAACAACAGGAAACCGCTCTTTGGTCCATTTGATCAGATTCTCAAACCTCATCTCTTCTTCAATGTTTTCTTTACCCGCCTGCCCGGTCTTGTGGTCTTCCCCTCCTGAAATAAGTAGATCATGCTGATCATCATAGTTCTGCAGCCTGACATAATGATAAGGATAATTGTGCCACGTAGAATTCTGGTCACCTGTGTCCCACCATAATGCCCTCGGCAGACTTCCCTTTGGAACTGTTGCACCTATTACATATGTACGGTATGCTTCCTGCTTTGTATGTATTTCAAATGTGGCGTGTATCGGTGTATTTGTGGCAACAACAATATGCTCGGCTTTTACAGTATGCCCGTTTGAGGTAGTAATTCCATCGGAATCAATTTTGTCTGCGTGTGTCTTTGTGTATATCTTTCCCCCGTTTCTTATAATTGCACTGCATAAGCCTGAAAGATATTTAAGCGGATGAAACATCCCCTGCGATGGATACTTCAGTGATGGACCTTTTTCTGCTTTGATTCCCGGTACTCCATCTATCAGCTCAGTATTAAGCCCTGCCCGCCTTGATGATTCGAGCTCTTTCTGAAGTGACTCCATCTTATCACTCGGATGTAGAAATAAATAGCCTGAAAGTCTTTCAAAATCACAGTCAATGTTTTCTGTTGTTATATTGTATTCTATAAGATCAACCGCAGAAGCATGGCTTTCAGCTGCTTTCCTTGCACCTTCTTTCCCGAAATAGTTCTCAAGGTCATAATACCTGTCGTCAAGTGCACTCACCAGGTGAGCAGTTGTCCTGCCGCTTTCACCGCTTCCGATATAACCGTCTTCAATGACTGCTACACTCTTACCCTGCTTTGTTAATAAAAAAGCAGTTGTGACTCCTGCTATGCCGCCTCCTACAATTACTGTATTTACCGAAAGATCACTATCAAGTGTTGAAAATTCCAATGGCTCCGTTGTCTCTAACCAGTAGGAAAGATCCCCGCCTGAGGTTCTTGCCTGATTTACTTTTTTCTTGTGCCCTGTAGTATATTCAGTCGTTTTTTTACCTGCAGCCATCTTTACCTCATCTAATTGTTTTATATAAAAGTATTATAAATATTGCCCTTACAATCAATTCATTTCGGGGAAAACCAGGCAGGCGGCAGACAGATAGGTGTATGTGAAAAACTTTGCTTTGAAAAACATTGCTGTAAAATACTCTTTAAAATAAAAAACCCGGCACAACCAAAACACCTTTTACAGTGAACAGAGAAGGTTATGCCGGGGAGCATGGGTCAATGAAAACTTTAAACTCTTTCCCTCTTATTTAATACAAAACAACTGAATCTGAAAATTTGTTTCCGGAATAAAAGTGCAAATCGGTGGTATAAATAATAATAAACCAACTTTTTGGCAGATAGGCAAGCGAATTATAAAATATTACTTAAAATATTTCGCAGTATTAAAATTGAAGGTTTTTAATAACTGTGGGAATTTTAATTGCCCCGGATTTACCCCCCTTTTTTCAGGAAATGTATATCCGGAGCTTTGAACTATATTTTTTCCTGAAGCTCTGCAGCTTCTGATTCTGTTTCTGATTTTATGGCAAATGACTTTTCGTTTATTGCTCTGGAGATCGCAAGAATACCGTTCAGGTGATCGTACTCATGCTGCAGGAGTTCTGAAAGATCTCCTCCAAGCTCCATAAAGTACCTCTTCCAGTTCACACCGCGGAATTCAACATGGCACCTTTCGTAACGCTCTACTTTTACCCTTAAACCGGGAAAACTCAGGCAATTATCCCAGACCTCCATTTTACTTTTATTCCTGAAGGTCAGCTCCGGATTTATCAGTACAATAGGCCTGTTGTCAATGTTAACATATATTATTCTCTTCATTACACCAATCTGTGGAGCAGCAATTGCCCTGCCTTCCCCTGTCTTCGACCTGTAGTCCATTAAGGTGTCATGAAGATCATCTACTATTGACTTTAACTCGCCAAGCTCCTCATACCTCAATGTCTGGGATACTTCATAGAGCTTCGGATTTCCCAGCAAAAGTATTTCTCTTATTGCCATCTTTCTTCCTCTTTGTTACTAAACAAATGGATTAATCCCTGGGGGAAATATACAGGATTAATATTGGCGGCAAGTTAAGTTTACATTTAGCGAATGTCAACCGAAACTTTTATTAAGCTATATTATTCTTTCTAGCGGAACCTGAAAAAGCCTTACGTAATCATCCTTCATCGGTATCGAACTGTTTAGCTGAATGATCATGTCAATCAGACATTCTAACTGATCTTCATCCTCAAAGGCAATCATTCTGACAGAATTGTAACCTGGAAATGTCCTTGTGCCTAAGTGAGCTATTGTGTTGTGCCCTTTTCCCTTAACATTCTCCCACTCGGTGTAGAAATCAACACCGGCGTTTTCAAGCACAAGTGATACCCTTTCTTCAAGAATATCCCGGTAAATAACAAATGCAATTTTCATGGCCTTATTCCTCTATGAGTTCTAACATTGGTTATTCTTCGTTAAGCGGACTTTTGTAAAAATAGTCTATTTATTCCTGAATTGCCATAACCTGAAATCCACTAATTTTTAAAATAAAAAAGGCAGGAGAAATTTAATTCCCCTGCCTTAAAAAAGATAATTAACCTTTCAATAGATTCAGACTTGTCTTTAAGTCTTTATCCCAGATTGTTTTATACTTCTGTAGATACCGGCTCAGCATCTTTTGCGTACTTTCTTCTTTTTGAAGGAACAAATACCCTGACGAGAATACCAGCTATTTTCCTTATCGAGAAGTCATCAAGTATTGTGTATACAACCGGTACAACCAGAAGCGTCAATATCGTTGATGTAATAAGTCCCCCTATTACTGCCTGTCCCATCGGAGAACGGAACTCTGAACCTTCACCTAAACCGAACGCTACCGGCACCATACCAAAGATCATTGCAAGTGTCGTCATTAAAATAGGACGAAGTCTTGTAGGTCCTGCTACCAGCAGAGCCTCAGTCCTCGAAAGCCCTCTTTCTCTCTGAATATTTGTATAGTCAATAAGAAGAATTGCATTCTTGGTAACCAGACCCATAAGCATGATAATACCGATCATCGACATAACTGAAAGCGAACTGTTAAATACTATCAGCGCAAGTATCGCACCAATAATAGCCATCGGCAGCGAAAGCATGATCGAAAACGGATATATAAAGCTTTCAAACTGCATTGCAAGTACAATGTAAACAAACACAATTGCCAGCATAAGTGAGATCAGAATGTTAAGAAAAGCATCCGACTGCATCTCTGCACTTCCTACAGGTTTAATTGTGTAGCCCGGATCCAGATTCATCCCGGCTATCTTGCTCTGTACAGGTGCTATTACTTCACCAAGCACTTTGCCTGACAAGTTTGCATCTACACGTATCTCTCTTTGCCTGTCATACCTGTTTATCTTAGATGGTCCGACTCCTTCAAATACAGTTGCTATATCACCAAGCCTTACGTTTATCTTCTCGCCGTGCGGACCCTGCTTGTTGCTCATTACATTCAGGTTCTGTATATCTGCAATCGATCTGCGGTTCTGCTCCTGCAGCCTTACTCTTACATCATACTGCTCGTTGCCGTCCTGATATTTCGTTGCTACATAACCGTCAACCATGTTACGTACTGCTGAGGCTACTGAGAAAGCATTTACTCCCAAATCAGATGCCTTGTCACGGTCAATCCTTACACGCACTTCAGGCTTTGAGGCTTCAAGTGATGTTTCCACGTCAACTGCTCCCGGCGTGCTCTTCATTATATCATATAACTTGTCAGAATAGGTCTTGATCTTGTTTATATCTTCACCTCTTACACTAAGCGTTACCGGCTTATCATTGCTGCCCGGTCCACCTTGTGTTCTGTAGTTAATTGCTGCACCAGGGAAGTTTTTCATCTGCGCACGCAGCTCGTCCATTATCTGGAATGAGCTTTTTTCACGTTCATGCTTCTTTACAAGTTTTACAAGAATGTTTGCCTTGTTGACCGGAGTGTTCGTTCCGCCGATTGTCGTCAGCAGATCTGTAACTTCCGGACGTGTCTTTACCTTGCTTTCAATTATCTTGCATATCTTGTCTGTCTGCTCAATTGATGTTCCTGCAGCAGCATTTACTGTAATTGTAAATTCACCCCTGTCAGTCTCAGGAAAGAATGCACTGCCTAAGAACTTGCTTAACATCATACTTAATACAAAAACAGCTATTGAACCGAATACAATTGTCTTTCTGTGGCCAAGCGCCCACTTAAGAATTCCTCTGTATTTTCCGTTCAGCCATTCAAAGAAATGATTGAAGTAATAAAGTATCTTGACTAATATGTTGCCGTCTTTACTTAAATGTTCATCTTCCTTGTTCAGCCATCTTGATGAAAGCATCGGTGTAAGCGTAAAGGCTACGAAAAGTGAAACAAGTACAGCTACTGATACAGTAATACCAAACTGATAGAAGAACCGGCCTACTATACCTGGCATGAATGCAACCGGTATGAATACCGCAACAATTGTAAATGTTGTTGCAAGTACTGCAAGACCAATTTCACTTGTTGCAGATTTGGCTGCTTCAAAGGGAGTCTCGCCTTTGTCTAAGTGACGGTAAATATTTTCAATAACAACTATCGCATCATCTATCAGAAGACCAACTGCAAGGGATAATGCAAGAAGCGACATCATATTCAGCGTAAAGTTCAACAGATACATCATAAAGAATGTTGTAATAATTGATGTCGGAAGTGCAATTGCACTTATTATCGTACTCCTCATGTTGGCAAGGAATAAATAAATTACAATTATCGCCAGAAGACCACCGTAAATAAGATCGAAAAGAACGTCGTTTACTGAGTCTTTGATAAATATTGAGTAATCCTCTGCAGTGTTTATTTTTATGTCTGAGGGGAGGTTAGCTTCAAGCTTTTTAACTTCCTTCTGAACCTGCTGGGCAACATCAACTGTATTTGCACCTGACTGCTTTAATATATTCAAACCAACTGCAGGTTTTCCGTTAAAGCGTGAAAGACTTGTCTTTTCGATCGTAGCATCAGATACAGTCGCTATCTCATTTAAGCGGACAACATTGCCTGACTTTGAGACAACAACGATTTTTCCAAAATCATCCAGGCTTTGAAATTTACCCATCGTTCTTAAAAGCAGCTGGCGGCTTCCCTGATCTAAGTTACCACCAGGGATCTCAACGTTTGAAGCACCAACACTCTGAATTACATCCTGAATTGATAAAGCATATGCTTTTAATCTCTCAAGGTCGACATCTATATGTATTTCCCTTTCAGCTCCGCCTATAAGATCTACTGAACCTACACCAGGTACGTTCTCAAGTCTTTTCTTGATAACATCTTTTGTATATGTAGTTAGCTCTTTTTCTGACCTCTGCCCTGCCACTGTAAGCGTAAGTATAGGTTGGCTTGCAGGATCATATCTCTGTATAACAGGCTCCTTTATGTCTGTCGGCAATGTGCTCCTTATGGCAGCAATTTTCTCCCTTACTTCCTGTGCAGCAGACTTGCCGTCGACCTCAAGCTTGAACTGGACTACAATTATTGAAACACCCTCCTGAGAGGTTGAAGATATATGATCAACTCCTGCAACAGGATTGACTGCGTCTTCAATTAGTTTGGTTACATCCGATTCGATCTGCTCCGGACCAGCACCAGGAAGTACTGTGGTAACCACTACAACCGGAATATCAACATCCGGATAAAGATCTACATTTAACTTGGTAAGTGCGAACAACCCCAATACCACAAGGGCAAAGATCATCATCGTAGCAAATACCGGCCGTTTTATGGAAACATCAGCTAGTTTCATATCACAATTCCTTTCAATTAATTATTGGAGTGAAGCTTGATTTTCAGCTGAAACTATTACCGGAGCACCATCTTTCAGATTGTTTATTCCAACTGTAGCGACTACTTCTTCCGGCTTCAATCCGCCTGTAACTTCAATAAACTTATCATTCTGCAGGCCAAGCTTTACATTTCTGCTTTCTGCTTTACCTTGTGAAATAACATAAACTTTTGGCCCCTGGTCACTGTAAATAACAGCTTCACGAGGTATAACTGCAACTGCTGCCGGAGTTGAAAGATCCATTTCAGCCTTTGCAAACATTCCCGGCTTAAACCATGAATTCTTTGCATTTCCAAAACTTGCCTTTATCTGGAAAGTTCTGGTTGTAGGATCAGCTGACCTTGCGATCTCAGTTATCTTTCCGTTTGCAATTATTGATGGATTAAGTTCCGAATATATTTTTACATTTTTTCCAACACTAACGTAAGGCATATCGGCTTCACCTATGCTCATTATAAGCTTCAGCTCACTTATCGTTGCAACTGTTACTATCGGAGTGCCAGGCGAAGTAAAGTCCCCAATGTTTAATCTTACGTTTGCAACAACACCGCTTATAGGAGTTGTTATTTCAACTGCACTGCGTGCTGCATTGAAATTTGCCTTTGCAATGTCATATGCTGTCTGCGTTCCATCTAAAGCCTGACGTGAAACAGCACCGCTTTCAAATAATGCTTTTGTCCTGTCCAGGTTTCTTTGTGCATTCTGAAGGTTTGACTGTGCCTGATAAAATTGTGATGTTAATCCTCCTTTATCAAGCCTTACTATCACTTGCCCGGCTTTTACATAGTCACCTACCTTTACAGGAATATCAACTATTCTTTCTGCTAACTGCGAAACTATATTGGCCTGCTTCTCTCCTTCCAGGCTCCCTGTATAGACCTTTGGAAGCGAAAGCTGCTTGCTTTCAACCTTGGCAGTTACTATAGAAACTGAATCGCTGTTTACAACTTTCTGCTGCTGTTTGTTCTCTTCCTGCTTCTTCTGTCCGCATCCGGTAAGCTGGATAAATGCCAGAGCAACAACCGCCAGGACTAAGAGCGAAAATTTATTTAACCGCATACTCATTTTGAATGATCTCCTTAATTTTTTAAGTTCTTTTTCTTTTTATATTCTCTTTTTACTTATTCTTTTATTCTTAAACTTTTATTTTCCATATCCTGAGAGACGTTCCCAGTCGCTTCTAGAAACAAGATAATCATATACTGCCTGTGCTTTATTGATCTGTGTACGTGTAAGTGCAACCTGTGCATCAATAAGCTCAACCTGAGTTCCAAGCCCGTTCTTAAATCTTACTTCAGCAATTGAAACTGCTTTTGTTGCCTGCTCAACACTCCTTGCCTGAGCATCTATTCTCTGTTTTGCTTCGCTCATTTTGAGTCTTGCATTTTCAACCATGATTTTTAAGCCGTCTTCATATTTCTGGCGGTTTAAGACCAGCTTGTCCCTGTCAATTTCAGACTGCTCAACTTTCGACTTGGTCTGCATACCGTTGAAGATCGGTACCGAAAGCTGAAGTCCAACTACAAAACTTGGTGACCATTTATAGTTTGAAAACTTAAAGGTATTATCCTGTGTCTGATACTGATACTGCCCAAAAGCAGCCAGTGAAGGATAATAATCAGCTTTCTGAAGCTGGACGTTCTTCTCAAGCAGCTGCTCCTGAGCCTCCAGACCGCGGAGTGTGCTGTTTCTCTGAAGCGCCAGCTTGCTTTCTGATTCTACAACAGATGTAGGTATTTCTTCCATCTGAAGTGAGCCTGAAATTGCTATCTGCTTGCTTATCTCAATTCCTAAGAGATTTTTAAGTGCATTCATTGCAAGTACCAGATTATTCTCAGCCTGACTTAAAGCAGGCTCTGTGTTTGCAACCTGAACCTCTGCTCTTAAATAATCAAACTCTGCTGCCATGCCTTGTTTATATAACTGGCTTACATTATTGTAGTTTGCCTTCGCCAGTTCTAAACCCTGACGGCTTACATCTACTACATCCTTTGAAAGCAGTACTGTATAAAACGCCTTCTTGACCGATAACTCAACATCCTCTTTCGTTGCCTTGGCATTGTTTTCCGATACCTGATTGTATACCTTTGCTGCCTGTATTGCTGTATTTAACTTTGCACTGAAGAGTACCTGATTTACCTGAAGTGTTGAGGTAAAAGCATTGTTTGCCCCCATCTTCATTGTCAGAGTATTAGGAGAAGGATTAAACGGCGTATTCGGCGCAATAAAAAGAGCCGGAAGCTCAATGAATCTCTGATAGCCTGCAGTTAAATTGACCTGCGGAAAAGCATTTCCATAGGCTTCATCTATCTGACTCTGTGCCTTAGCAATGTCCTGACCGGAAATTAATACGTCCTTGTTGTTCCTTAAAGCAATAGAAATTGCATCGTTTAATGATAATACATATATCTTCTCTGCAGCCGATGTATCTCTGAGAGCTGTATTATTTTGACTGTTTTCTCCGCCTGCATTCTGTGAATATAGGCTGCTGAAAGCCAGAACCAGTAAAAATAGAACTATTCTTTTCACATTTTCTCCTGTTTTCTTATATCAATTAGTCTTATTTATTGAAATCCCATTGAACAGAACATCCAGAACAAAATCCGCATGTTCAGCTGTGTTGCTCTCTGATAATTTGTTTAACCTTATCAGATTTGTTATATATGGAAACACCAGACTGTGGTAATAATAATAAAGGTTCTCAGCATTAAGCTTCCTGATCTCATTGTTCTCCATACCCTTCTTTATCCTCTCAATTATCCTTTCATCCATCTGGCAGTGCTTTGGCTCAAAGGACTCATGTTTTAAATTAACCGGACGCTCCCCTGAACCTGTAAAATAACTGACCAGCAGAAGCAGCGCTTCCTTGTTAGCTGAAAAATATTCAAATATTCTTCTGGTATAACTGCTCAGAAACTCTCTCAGACTTACAGCTTCTTTGTCTGTAAGCATCATGATTTCGAAATTTGCATCAAAAATGGCCTCAATTATGCTCCTGAAGATCTCTTCCTTGCTCTGGAAATAATTGTATATCGTACCGATACCAAATTCTGAGCTTACTGCAATATCTTCAAGAGTAGTGTTACTGAAACCCTTCTCCGAAAAAAGCTTTGCCGCGGCCCTCTGGATATCGTGCTTCCTGATGAGCTTTTCTCTTTCTTTTCTGCTTAATTTTGCTAAATCTTCCATTTTGAACCACTGTTTTACATAATGAAATAATTGTTCACTTCCCAAAATATTCATTCACATCGTGAATGTCAAGAATATTTTACGAATTACTATTCGTATAGTGAATAACTATTCATCTTCCGAATAAGTTCCTGGTTTTGCACATCCTTTTTTAATAAATCAGCGTTTATGCTGGTTAAATTAAAGCTTAGAGCAATCTTCGGGAATAACAAATCGGTAAAACGCCCGGTTTTGCCGGTAATTGAAACTTTTTTTCTTTTTAATAATCTTATCATTATACGGCCTTATTCTTAAGTGAATTTTTATAAACCAAGTTTGTTCTTAATCGACAGAATTGTTTTCTTTACGGATAAAAGCTATTTTACTCAAAACCAACCAGGGAGATTTTTACAATGGGTAGCAGAAAGGCTTATATTAAACAGATAAAAGGCATCGCCTTTGCAGGAAAAACCGACTCAAATCATTGGATAACTATGGATGGACCTGAAGAGTCCGGCGGCAGTAATGCAGGTATCAGACCAAAAGAATTGCTTTTACTTGGACTCGGCGGCTGCACAGGAAGTGATGTTGTAAATATTCTTAAAAAGAAAAGGGTCAATATCAATGACTTTGAAATCAATATTTCGGCCGACGTGGCAGATGAACACCCGCAGGTCTTTACAAAACTGCACATAGAATATGTTTTCTACGGCGATAATATCCCTGTAAAAGATCTGGAACGGGCAATTGAACTCTCACAGACAAAATACTGCTCGGTAACAAAAATGCTGGAAAAAGCTGTGCCGATAACCCATTCCTACAGAGTTGTTGCACATAGTGACGTTCATGACGTTCCGGCACCGAATATTCAGCTATAAGGGTATTCAAATACCTGCCAGCTATCATTATTGAATAATTTCCCCCGGGTTTTTCACCAGGGGAATATTTATCTGCTGTAAAAATACTCTTCCGGTATTCTCTTTCTGGCTGCATAACCTGATTCCATATCATGATAGTACCTTATCTCAGCCTCGTCACTCCTCCAGCAGAGCATTACTTCTTTCCCTTCTATTATCGACGGGAAATCAACTAAGCCGATCGTAAAATTCCAGTCCTTATAGTAACACCCGATCTCTTCAAGCTCACCAATGTACTTATTGATATCTACGGCAATTGCCTGAATATCGGGATTATCAAGTACACTGCCGTTGATCTGCGCTGCAAGCGACCTCATCATCTCGCCGGAATTTATTATGTCGCGAATTATTCTTTTGACCAGCGGTAAAGTTTTTTTTGCTTCTTCCGGCGTAAAATACTTTACAATTTTCATCGTATCGCTCTTGTAATCATTCATCTCCGCACCAGTTTTATTCAAAACCAAGCCTTGTTTTTATCAATCTACAATTTCCCGGCAGAATAGCAGTGCCATTTTTAACACAAATATCTATTAATTGATGCAGCGCACGTTAATTTTATTGCCGCTTTCTTCTAACTGAACCTGCAAAAAAAAAGAAGGGCTCCCTGCCTATATGCAGAAGAGCCCTTATTAATAGTTTCTAAAATTTTATTCTTTTGCAGCTTTATCCTTTTACAAGTATTAATTCCTGCTGCGGTGATGATAAAAATTCACACCCTTCCTTTGTAACAACAATCTCTTCTTCGATTGTTGCAATACCATATTCCTTAACAGGCAGACGAGGCTCAATTGTGTAAACTTCCCCTTCTTCAATCTTCTTAAACGGCAGGTTACCATACCGCTCCCACCTTGGAGCTAATAGCCCGCCCCCGTCATGAGCCATACGGCCTATCTGATGACCTAATGCGTGAGGATATTCTTCATAACCATGCTCAACAATGTATTTGCGTGCTATGTCATCTATCTCACAGCCCTGCCTGCCTGGCTTTATTGCCTTTGCTGATAACTGAATTGAATCTTTAATTACATCAAATCCCCGCTGCACTTCTTCAGGCGCTTTGTCTTCTCCGTC
The DNA here is from genome assembly GCA_050262615.1 of Bacillota bacterium. Taxonomy (GTDB): domain Bacteria; phylum Bacteroidota; class Ignavibacteria; order Ignavibacteriales; family SURF-24; genus JAUZPB01. The sequence continues at coordinate 8,171 of JBLNEL010000516.1, read as the reverse complement.
TTTTAATATGTACCACGTCCTCTGAAGATCTGAACAGTAGCCATTGTATGATATGCCGAAATCAATGTTAAGCACATGCCCCGGTTCGACTTTCCTGTCTGTCGGACCTGCATGCGCCCCTGCTGTATCCGGACCGGTAAAAACACTTGGACAGTAATCAGCATCCCAGGCAAGACCATAACCCCTCTGCTTTACTATGCCCTTAATGTGCGCAGCTACTTCTTTTTCTGTCACTCCCGGACGAATAAACTTTGTAGCTTCATCAAATATCTTTAACGTCTCGCTTATTGCTTCTTTCATTAAACTAAGCTCAGCATGCGTCTTTCTTCCCCTTAATGCATTTATTATATCTTCCGATGAAACAAGCCTGTCAATATAAGGTGTATCTTTCAGGTAATCTGTAAGCTCAAGATACATGCCGTGCGTAAGCCCGTCGGCAAGACTTGAATCCCTGGAGTAATTTATTGCGATCTTATTTGGATGATATTTGTTTATTGCAGTTAAAAGCGGCTCTTTTACTGACTTTAAGTAGCCCACAACATTCTTATACGTGCCGAGCATCTTCATGTTGGCTACATCTAGTGAACCGAGAATTGCTGTTGTATCACCATCTTTAGTTATGATATATGCTGACTGCCATGTGCAGGCAGCTCCTACAACCATATCCATTGAAGGATCCTTTATGTTTGAACTTTCACGCACAAATATCAGCCACATATCGATCTTTTTCTCTTTCAGGATCTCTGCGGCCTGCTGTATCTTTTCAAGTATCATCTCTTTGGACATATTAACTCCCGGGAATTTTTTAGAGATAATTTTAATATGATTTATTCTCAAAGTCAACCGATTTCATCAGTTGAGCTTTTTAAGTATATTAAACTTACTTATTTAGGATTTCGAAGGCAAGCAAGGAAAAGTTTTAATATGCCCCAGGTTCATATAATTAAAGTACTCATTATCCTTTTTTTGGTCTCACTGCCGATTGTTTACCTTTTTAAAAAAATAAACCTTCCCAGCATTGTCGGCTTCCTTATTGCCGGAATCCTTACAGGCCCCCATGGCTTTAAGCTTATAACTGAAATTAATACTATTAATATTATGGCAGAAATAGGAGTTATACTCCTGCTTTTTACCATTGGACTTGAACTCTCGGTGGCAAAACTCCTGCAGATGAAAAAATTACTGCTAGTTGCAGGCGGCCTTCAGGTTGTGCTTACTATTTTGTTTTCTTCTGTAATTTTTATTTTCTCAGGCATCCCTGCCGGACAAAGTATCTTTTTTGGTATGCTTATAAGCCTGTCAAGTACTGCTATAGTTCTTAAATTGTTTTCTGATAAAAATGAACTCGAGTCCCCGCACGGTAAAATATCAATCGGCATACTCATCTTCCAGGACCTTGCTATAGTGCCGATGATGATGATGCTTCCGCTTCTGAGTTCCCAAACTAAGGTGCCTTACCTGAAACTTCTGCTTAATCTTTTTCTGGCCTTTGCACTGCTTGCCTTAATTATTCTTGTTGCAAGATTCCTGATACCTAAACTCCTTTACCAGCTTGCTCGACTAAGAATTAGAGAGGCCTTTACTATAGGCACTATTCTCCTTATACTGGCTACTGCATTTTTGACTGAGTCACTTGGACTCTCACTTGCATTAGGAGCGTTTATTGCAGGCATAATATTATCAGGCACAGAATATACACACCAGGTCTCCGCTGATGTTATTCCTATGAAGGATTCTTTTAACAGCCTCTTTTTCGTTTCAATTGGACTGTTATTTAATTTTAACTACATGGTCTCTAATCCTGTACTGATTGCAGTTTTAGTCATCGGGATTATTATTATAAAATCACTGGTTGTAACTCTTGTGGTTGTTATTATGAGATACCCGGTAAGAATTGCTGTCCTTACAGGACTTGGAATTGCACAGATCGGCGAATTCTCGTTCGTCCTGGCGCAAACGGGGTTAAACAGCGGACTTATAGCTGATAATTACTACAGCGCTTTTCTTTCAAGTTCAGTTATTACAATGCTTTTAACACCGCTAATTCTCCAGATATCCCCATGGCTTGCGCTTGAAATACGTGATCACTCAAAACCAATGCTCGACTCCAGAGCTTCAGATGCCGCATTCGATAAATTGAAAGATCATGTTGTAATTGTGGGATTCGGCCTAAATGGTAAAAATATTGCGCGTGTGCTTAAAGAAACCGGCATTCCATATGTTATACTTGAGCTTAATCCTGAAACTGTAAAGCACTTCAGAGCTAAAGGTGAAAAGATATTGTTTGGCGATGCAACAAGAAAGGATGTTCTTTTAAGCACCAGAGTTAAAGAGGCAAACGTAATTGTATTTGCTATCTCTGATCCCCAATCAACCAGACTTGCAATAAGCCTTGCAAAAGACCTAAATCCGTCAATATATATTATCGTGCGCACACGCTTTACAAATGAAGTTGACGAAATGCTTAAAGCAGGTGCAAATGAAGTTATTCCCGAAGAGTTTGAAACATCCCTTCAGATATTTACCAAGGTGCTGCAGAAATATCATATTCCGCTTAATATTATTGTCAAACAGACAAATATCATCAGGCGCGAATCTTATGAAATGCTGAGAAATGAGAAAGCAGTCACTCCGGTTTTAACTCATCTGGACAGAATTCTTGCTGAAGGTTTAACTGAAACATACTTTGTCGAGGAGTCAAATACAAACATAGGCAAAAACCTGAGGGAATTAAATATCCGCGCTCTTACCGGAGCAACAATAATTGCATTCTTAAGAGACGGCAAAACCATTACAAATCCTTCAGGCAGGGAAACTATAAAAGAACGCGATACGATTGTACTTTACGGCAACCACCTCGCAGTCGATAAAGCCATGCACCTCCTTAATAACGAAATCTTCCAATAATTCTTAATTCCTGCCTGCCGGCAGGCAGGCATAATTCATAATTCTTAATTCATTTAGTACAAATGAAGCATCGGCTCAAACGTCAGTATAAGTGTCAGTATTATAAGTATAGTTATAGTTGACCAGCCGATAATGTTCTTAGGCTTGTTGTTAGTATACTTCCCCATAATATCTTTTTTGTTAATAATTACCATCATGCATATAAGCACTACCGGAAGGAATATACCATTAATAACCTGCGACCAGATAGTAATCGGAATAAGCGGAGCATCAGGTATAAGAATAATTCCGGCTGAAATAACTATAAACGATGTAAAGATCGTATAAAATTCAGGCGCTTCCCTTAATTTTTTATCTATGCCCGCTTCAAAACCGAAAGCTTCTGAAATATAGAACGAAGCAGCCAGAGGAAGTATGGTTGCTGCAAATATCGAAGCTACAAAAAGACCGAATGCAAATATCTGCGAAGCAAATGCTCCGGCTAGCGGACCTAATGCAGCAGCAGCATCTTTTGCATCATTGATCTGTATTCCCTGTGTGTGAAGCGTTGCACCGCAGCTGACCATAATAAAAAATGCTACAAGCACCGTTGCTACACATCCGATCACAACATCCCAGACTGCATACTTGTATTCATCTGCCTTTATTCCTTTCTCAATTACAGCCGACTGCATGTAGAACTGCATCCATGGAGCAATGGTCGTACCGATTATGCCGATGACCATACTTATAAACGGCGGATTTGTCTCAAATGTGGGTTTTATAATTGCTGTTCCTATTGCCCCCCAGTCAGGCTTTGCCATAACTGCTGAAACTACATACGACAATAGAAAAACACTGAATATAAGGAATAACTTTTCCGCAGACTGGTAGGTGCCTTTGACTACAAAGAACCATACAAATATTGCTGCTATCGGCACTGAAATATATTTGCTGATGCCGAATATCTGCATGCTGCCTGCAATACCTGCAAATTCAGTCGTGGTGTTCCCGATATCAGCTATTATTAACCCGAGAAAAACAAAGAATGTTAACTTGACACCAAAATTTTCACGTATAAGATCGGCTAAACCCTTACCTGTGACAATTCCCATGCGGGCATTCATTTCCTGAACAACTATCAGAACTACAAAAGCCGGAATAAGCGTCCAGAGTAATTTGTATCCATATAACGCGCCGGCAACTGAATATGTGGTAATACCGCCGGCATCGTTATCAACACTGCCGGTAATAATGCCGGGACCAAGTATGCTTAAGAAGACTATTAAATTAGTGAGCCAGGGTTTTCTTTTTGTATTCTGCAGAGATAATATTCCTTACCTTAAAAGATTGATTAGTTTTGTTTCAGCTAACTTTGTGTTTCAGTTGACTTTATGTTTCAGCTAATTTTGTGCTTCAGCTTAGCTTTGCTTCAGCCTACTTCTGTTTCAATAATTCATACATAATGTCATTGATAATAACATTACCTACCAGGTCCATATCCTGGTTAACAATAGGAATTGCAAACAGGTTATATTTTGATACAATCTTTATCAGCTCATCTATCTCATCATTGTCGTACATAAAGATAAAATCCTTATGCATTATACTCTTAAGCGTTACATGCGGATCGGAAATAACAATATCACGCAGTGATACCTTCCCGATTAGTTTATTCTTGCTGTTTGTTATATATATGTAGTTTGTAAGTCCTTCTTCAGGCTTTGTTTCCCTTAAAGACTGAATCACCTGCTCTATCTGAAGATCACTCCGGAAGGCAACAAAGTCAGTGCTCATAAGACTTCCTACCACCTTCTCGTCATATTCCATGAGCTCTCTTACTTCATCAGAGGTCTCTTTGTCCATACTGTTAAGAAGCTCTTCGGCTTTATCCTTGCTTAAACCGTCAAGAATATCTGCTACTTCGTCAGCAGGCATTTCTTCAAGAATATCTGCAGCCTTATCGGCAGAAAGATTTTCAATAACCTTAAGCTGTGTTTCTTCTTCCATTTCCTCTAATACATCTGCACCGCGAGCATTGTCAAGATGCGAGAAGATCGTCATACCGGTCTTGGTATCGAAATCCTCAATAATATCGGCCAGATCAGAAGGATGAAGTGTATTTAGCTTATTATATGTTTTTGACAAAACAATATTCTCGTTGCCCGAATATACCGTTTCCACATCGTTCCATAAAATAAGCTTTGCAGGTATCTTAACACCTACTTTTGTAATAGGCTTGGCTATTCCAAGACGCCTTAACAGTCCCTCTGTACCAATGTCAACTGCAACAACGAACAAACCGGAAGACAGCAATACCATTCTGATATCATTTACGCGCACGACTTTTCTTCCGTTTACATCAATGATCTGTTTATCAAGAACATGCTTGCTCAGAAGTATAAGATCTTCTACATTTACTTCCTCAAACTGGCTGCAGACAAAATGGAACTTACCCTGCTGCTTGCTCATATTAATATGATCCCAGTTTATGTACTTCATTCCATCGTTAGTCTTAATTTTTGCAGCTCTTACACGGGGATTCCTGACGTCGTTTGTAACAGCCAGATCCTTTAATTTCCCAATTATCTGGTAATCATGCGAAAATATCTTGGTGTTTACTATTCTGCTGAAATCAAAGCTGATGAATTGCATAAGTTCCTCCTTTTCTGTGGAGTAATGGAAACCCAGTTACCATTAAAGCTCTACATAATAATCTTCCGGTCCCACAGGTATAAAGGACTCCATGTCTTTATACATCCAATGGTCTATACAATAAAGTATCGATGGATCATACATGATACTTCTATATAATCAGGCTGTATCTTATCTATTGCGGGTCTTATTCATTAAAGATATAAACTATAACCAACAAACAAAATTCATTTACCGGAAACAAAGCAGTACCGCAGCAGACTAATGTGCCGGGCAGATAATGCTAAAGTAAAATATTGAAAAGCTTTAAATATTTTCTCAAACATCAGGGCGAGGTGCAATCAAAGAGGGATCAGAAAGGAGCAGAAGTAATTTTTTTCAAACCCGGAGATTGTACCTCTAGAATACTTCGAGATAAATTCTTCGACCTAAATAAGCTACGCTTATCTCCGCCAGAATCGTCCACAGTATCTCCTCTGTTTGTTAAAAAAATTACATTTCGAAAGTAATTGTAATTAAAAATCCCGCTTTTGTCAACAGTTTTTTCTGTATGAAGTCTTTTTATAATTTACTTTAAATTTCAACATAAAAATATTTGAAATTGTATTTATTAAATGGAATAATATATTACCAGTGTATGCCCGTAACGAAGTAACTAAATCTCAAAGACGTAATTAAATTTTACATAAATTTTTTAAATTTAATTATTTTTTTGAATCCCTTTACTTGACAAAAGTCAATTTATTAGTTATTTTTAGAAACCAAATTTGATTCCGCGATAGCTCAATGGCAGAGCATTCGGCTGTTAACCGAAGGGTTGTAGGTTCGAGCCCTACTCGCGGAGCACTTAAAGAAAACCTCAGCTTAATGCTGAGGTTTTTTCGTTTTAAAAGGCATCTGATAAATTAATCTGGGCATTTGATAAATCAAATGCCCTTTTTTATAAAGGTATTAGAAAATATAATCCAGCTCAATTACAGCTCCATTTTTATCAGCCGAATAACTGCCCTTTCCCTGGATGTTCCTGAGTTCGCTCTGACCTGAACCCTGCAGAATCCGCAGTGAGGAAATGGCGGCTCCATTCTCAAAATTTCCATGATCCTCCATCACAAAACTACCATTGAGCCCATTTATAGTGCCAGTGAATCTTATTAATCCTGTGTATTGAGCAGAAGAATTATGCTGGTCAGTTGCATCGAAATACTTATAGAACAAAAGGTATTCCACAGATGCGATTCCTTCAATCTCTCCGCTCATATTGTAAACAACAGATGCTTTCGACATCTTCATTTCCCGGGAGATTTCTGCATAATTGTTCTCTTCCCATTTCTTCACTGAATAAGTTCCTTTTGCCGTCATATTATATCCTGATTGTTTCTTAAAAGACTAAAACTATTAGCTGGTTGGTAATCTATTAATCCGCAGGCAATATTTCATGCTCAGAATTAAATAAAATATTGTTACTTGTATCAAAATTTCCGGACAAAGACAGTTGATCTATTAAATGCCCGGTTTATCAAATGCGAATGCTAAAACAAGATAAGCAGATAAGCTAAATACTTCAAGTCCCAGGGTTCTTGAATTTTCTCAACCAAAAGGTAAAACATTAAAAGAACCCCATTAGAATAAAACCCTTTACTTTATGCACCAATTCAGAAGAGGCATATCTAAGGAACCAGGTTCGAACTTCCTTCAGCCAGCGGAGCTAAACCCCAGCACAAGCTGTTTTTTTAAATAAATCGACTTACCAACACAAGTTAAGTCGGGACAGTTGCGATAGCAGAAAGACTGGATAAAGAAAATCTGAGTAATTACATTAAAATTAACAAAGAAAGTTTCTTTAAAATTGAGGTCCCGCAATGTCCAATAATGTGTCTGAAAAATTATTGAAAGAATTCCTTGAAGCATTCAACCGCCATGATCTGGAATCTATTATGAGCTACTTTGCAGATGACTGCGTTTTTTTCATGCCCAGGGGCAGCAAACCCCACGGCGATAAGTATGTAGGGAAAGACGAGGTAAGAGCCGGACTGGCAAAACGATTTGAGGGAATTCCGGATGTGCATTATGGGGAAGATAGGCACTGGACCTGTAATGATAATTTTGGAGTCTCGGAGTGGACACTGACTGGCACCTCAGTGTCGGGGGAAAAAGTTGAAGTAAGAGGCGTTGACCTGCTTGAGTTCTATAATGGAAAAATTACACGCAAGGATTCCTTCTGGAAAATAGTTGAAGACTAGCAGAGGTATATAATATCTGCGGACTATCAATTAATCTAACATACTGTAATGTATGGTCAGAAGATGCAGTGTATTCAGCGACGGATAATTTTTGCAGGCGGCTGCAAAAACAACCTGACGCTTATAAATCCGGACTGTCTGCTGAAATTAATTAATGTCTATTAAACTCATTAAGCGCGGCATCAACTTCCGGGTCCTTTCCTGAAAAGAAATTTTCAGACCTTACAGGCACTAAAATCTCCGGAATAATAAACATTCTTGTGTCATTTGCACTTACAGGCTGGTTGTATCCTGATGAAATTGTTCCCCTAAGACCTGAATACGGCAGCTTGAATGGCCGTTCATTTCCATAATGATTTGGCTTTGAGCCTGTCCTCTCCCCCACAAAAA
>JBLNEL010000515.1:0-44710 GCA_050262615.1 Bacillota bacterium | reverse complement strand
GACCATTAAACGACTCAATATTTCCCCAGGTGTTGCGGAATTCTTTATTTGCAAGCACAATGTTTTTGTTCCTGTCAATAAGCACAAGTCCAACAGGTAGAAATTCAACTACGCTTCTTAAGAGCAGTTCCTGTTCAAGGAGCTTTTCAGCAGAGACTTTTTTCTGAAGGCGCATTTCAGCTTCTCTGATCTCCCGTTCAAGAGCTGGAGCGAGTCTTGTAAGGTTGCTTTTCATGATATAGTCCTGAGCTCCTGATTTCATTGCCTGGACAGCAATTTCCTCGCCAATAGTGCCTGAGACAATAATAAAGGGGAGGTCGAGTTTCATCTGCTGTATTGTTTTAAGTGCACCGATGGCGTTAAAACCTGGAAGTTTATAATCAGAAATGATTGCATCCCACTTCTTTTTCAGTAATGCATCTTTTAATGCGTTTTCATTGTCGACAACCTCGTAATTTATTATCAGTCCGCTTTTATTAAGCTCAAGGACCATTAGTTCTGCGTCATCTTCATAATCTTCAATAATAAGTACACTGATCTGTTTTTCCATAAACCAGACTCTACAGAATTAGTTTGGTAATTCGTTTAAGTTTAACCAGTACCGGCCAAGAAATTTTACGGTTTCCAGGAATTCTGAAAAATCGACCGGTTTAATGATATAGCTGTTTGCGCCGTTTTTATAACTCAACAGAATATCCTTTCTGTCTTTAGATGTACTGAGCACAACTACCGGAATAAGCTTAGATATCTCATTTGAGCGTAAATGTCTCAGGACCTCGATGCCATTAATTTTCGGCAGATTCAGGTCCAGAAGAATAAGTGCTGGTTTTAATCCAGATGGTTGAATCTGTTTCTGAACATTCCCAAGAAGATAATCAATAGCTTCAGCTCCATCTCTTAAGACCACAAAACTATTCGTAAAGTTATTTTTCTTAAAGGCTAGCAGCGTAAGCTCTACATCGTCTTCATTATCCTCAACAAGCAATATAGTTTTATCGTTCATTGTTAAATTCATGTGAAAGTGAGAAATAAAATGTTGCACCTTTATCAATCTCGCCCTCAGCCCAGACCCTTCCGCCATGTTTGTGTATTATGCGCTGCACAATAGCCAGTCCAATGCCTGAACCTTCAAACTCCTTTGGAGAATGCAGTCTTTGGAAAGGAGCAAAAAGCTTATCTGCATAAGCCGAATCAAAGCCGGCTCCGTTATCCCGAATAAAGAAAACCTGCTGATCGTTTTGAATGACTGATCCGAACTGAATCTGAGTCTCAGTGCGTTTAGAAGTAAATTTCCATGCATTTCCGAAAAGGTTTTCCAACATTATCCTAAGCAAATTATCATCACCATTAGCAACGAGTCCCTGTGTGATCTTAAATTCAGCTTTTCTCTCGGGGGCTGATCTTTTAAGGTTAAGTGCAACCGATTCAGCTATTGCACTTAAGTTGACCTGTTTGAGTTTTATTTCTGTACGTGTAAGCCGGGAGAGATTCAGGAGATCGTCAATAAGTATTCCCATTCTCTGGCTAGCCAGTCTTATTCTCATTAGTCTATGCTTTGCCTGGTCATCGAGCTTATCGTAGTAATCATCTATAAGTGCCTGGCTGAATCCGTCTATACCTCTTAATGGTGCGCGTAGGTCGTGAGAGACAGAATAACTGAATGCCTCGAGTTCATTATTGGCTGCCTGAAGCTGGGCGGTACGTTCAAAGACACGTTGTTCGAGCATTTCGTTTAGTTTTTTAACTTCGGCCTCTGATCTCTTGGCAGCAGTTATATCTGTAAAGACAGCTACGGCGCCAATTGTTTGTCTGTCAAGTATAATCGGTGCGGCAGCGCTTCTTAGGATCGCTTCATTTTTCGTATGTGCATTATTTATTGCGATCTCAGATACAACAGATTCCCCATTTAATGCACGTATAAAGGGTATATCTGTTGGTGCAATCTGCTTACCTGAATCGAGCAGACGGGACTCAACAATTTCAGTCAGCTTATTAATATCATTATTTATCTGGTCAATATTTTCAATGCCCAGTATTTCAAGTGTTACAGAGTTGACCTTTTTAATTCCGCTTTCATCACCGATTATAATTCCATCAGGAAGGCTTTCGATGACGGCATCCAGTTCAGCTGCTCTTTGCCTGGTTGCCAGAAGCAGTTTCTCACGCTCAGTTTCAATTTTTTCTCTCGTGCTGATCTCTTTTCTTAACTTCCTGTTAGCCTCTTCAAGCTGGGATGTTCTCTGAAGCACTCTTTTTTCAAGGTTAAGGTTTAGTTTTGTTATCTCAGCCTCGGCCTTTTTCCTTTCAGCAATCTCCTCCTGGAGCTCATTGTTTTTTATTTCAAGCTGATATTTTCTTTCCTCAGCAAGCGAAGCATCCTTAATTATTCTTACTATTCTGGGAATTATAGGGGGCAGAGCAATTGCTGTTGCTACCGAAGCCACGGCCGTAATCAGCTTTATTCCGCCTGAAAGCCAGTAGACAGCATTCCAGAGAGTTACGACATCCATAAGATGGGTTGTTCCACAGGTAATAATAAACATTCCGAATGCCAGGAACATTTTAACAAATGGCATCTCCCTGCGTGTCTTATATATTAAATACCCGATTGTACCGGTAATAGCCCAGTAAGAAAGGCCGATGGTTGTATCTGAAATTACATGCAGCCATACAAGATCAGGAGTCCAGAAATAACAATGCCCATGAGGCATATAGTTAGCATTAGTCAGATTGGTCAATAATTGCGGCCAAAAATAAATAAGAGCCAGTGTGGCAATTACCAGCCCAACTTCGTAGCGGAATAGAAAAATCCTTACAAATTTTAGCATAGTTCAGCTTTCTTATATAGCTTTCTTTTTATTCTCTATTATCATTAAATTGACTTAAAAAACAATGTGCAAAAAAAAACAATAAGTAAGAAAATCAATCAATATTTAAGAAAATTGAGTATTAAAATAATTTATTAAAAATGTGGTTATTAAAAAACTACAATAATCTGATCAGGATTATAAGAAAATACTTAAGTAACCGGCAGTTTATTATGCTCTCAAGCATAGTCATAGGACTTACAGCCGGGCTGGCAGCAGTAATTCTGAAGACGGTAACGCATTATATTCAGTCGCTGCTGACGCATGAATTTGAATTTAAATACCAGGATTATTTATATCTTATTTTCCCAACAATTGGGATTATTCTTACTGTTACGTATATAAAGTACATACTTAAAGGAAAGTTCGGCCGGGGGGCATCGCATATACTTCTTTATATTTCCAGGAAATCAAGCCTTCTTGAAAGAAATTCAATGTATTCTCATATAGTAACAAGTGCACTTACAGTAGGATTTGGTGGTTCAGCCGGACTGGAGGCACCGATTGTTGTTACCGGCGCGGCGATCGGCTCGAATTACAGCCGGGTGAATTTGATAAACTATAAAGACCGCACGCTTCTTCTAGCCTGCGGAACAGCCGCAGGTATAGCTGCTGTGTTCAATGCTCCTATTGCAGGTGTGATGTTTGCCCTGGAAGTCCTGATAGCCGAAGCCACAGTCTCTGCTTTTATACCTTTAATAATAGCAGCGGCAACAGGAGCACTCTGTTCGCGTGTAATTCTGCAGGAGAAAATACTGCTGGTCTTCAGCCTAAAACACAGTTTTAATTATCTGAATGTTCCATACTATATTGCGCTGGGATTTCTGGCAGGCTTTCTGTCGCTTTATTATGCCAGGATGTACGTAAGAGTCGAAAACATGTTTAAACCGCTCGAGCACAGGAATTATCTGAAAGCGCTAATCGGCGGAGCAGTTCTGGCGCTTCTTGTTTTCCTTTTTCCGCCCCTGTTTGGTGAAGGATACGAAAGCATAAAATTTTTAGCAGGCGGGCATATTAATAAGTTATTTGAGAATAGTATTTTTTCGCAGTACACGCATAGTGAGACATTTATAATTGTTTTTACTGCTATGGTTGCCCTAATGAAGGTATTTGCCACATCGGTAACATTAGGAAGCGGAGGAAATGGCGGAAGCTTTGCCCCATCTCTTTTTATGGGAGCATTTCTTGGATTTTTCTTTGCGCGGCTTATCAATTTCATTGATTTTGCATTCCTTCCGGAGGAGAATTTTACATTAGTCGGGATGGCCGGGGTATTAAGCGGTGTAATGTATGCTCCTTTGACAGGGATATTTCTTATTGCTGAAATTACTGGCGGCTATGAGCTTATGATCCCGCTGATGATAGTCTCGGCATCCTCCTATATTATTGTAAAACACTTTGAACCATATTCAATGGATACCAAGGAACTTGCAAAAAAAGGTTATTTAATCAGAGATAACAGAGATAGGGCAATACTTACACTGCTTAACGTTTCAGAAATAATTGAAAAGGACTTCGTCTGTGTGCCAGGAACTGCGACAATTATGGAACTGACAGAGATAATTGCACATTCAAAGCGCAATATTTTTCCGGTAATTGGCAAAGAAGGGGAGTTATTAGGGATAATTGTTCTTGAAAACATCAGAGAAATCCTCTTTGAGCTCGAATCCTATAAGGATATGCCTGCCATTGAACTTATGATAAAACCACAAGCCGTAGTTGAAATGGAGGAGGAAATGAGTGCAGTTATGAAAAAGTTTGATGAAACCGGTGCATGGAACCTGCCTGTGGTCAAGGATAATAAATACATAGGTTTTGTTTCAAAATCGAGTCTTTTTTCCAAATACCGCAGCCAGCTTCTTAGCAATTATACAGAAGAATAAAGTTATCAGGAAGTGTGTTTGTCGTTACTTAAGATAATACTACGTGAATATTCAATAAAATATTATAAATAATTAAACAAACTGCAGGCGGGTATCTTTCAGGTATCTTTCTTCTAATATCTTCACAATATTTTTAATAAGATTTCTTCTTAATCCAAGTTCTACCGGGATATTTGGATCCTGGTGTGCTTCATTTATTTTTGTGCCAACGACAAAATGAATTATATCGCTGTCAAGTATATGGTTAAGGAGTTTTGCGACTGCATTTTTCTTTGTAAGGTCAATTTGCTTTCCGTCGTCTTCCAAGGCTTCGAGGAGTTTTCCAATGGTGATTGTGCCTTCTGTAACCAGGTCAATGCCTTCCATCTGCGAGCAGGGGGGTATTTCAGGGTCATAGTCCCTTAGATCGACTGAAATCTTTTTATCCAGTTCACGTGAGATGATCTTAGCTGTTGTGCCGCCGCAGATGACCTTTTTTCCGTCAAAGTTACCTATCAGATCTGCAATATCCTTATCCTTTTCCTTTGCAATCGGAGGGCCTGTTAAGACCATAAGTTTTCTAGGTTTTCTGAAATATATAACACCGCAGGTAATATCATCCTTTGGTTTATAGCTGTCGTTTGCGTAGGCTTTGCTAACGACGTTTTTTGCAAGCTCACGCGCAGAAATTGTATTGTTGTTTTTTATAAGATTTAAAAGGTACTCTTCAATTTTTTCGTTGCCCCAGCCTAAAGGTGTTATCTTTGTACCCATACCTGACTGGCTGACGCCGTCAGAGAAGAAAATAATGCGGTCGCCCATCTGTGCCTGAAACTCGGAATATTTTAATATGTTTTCCTTGTACTTTTGATATCTTAGCCTTATAAGCTTACTCTGAAGCTTTACAATACGGTTTTCCCTTATAAGCACAAACGGAGGGTTATCGTATTCAATTATTCTTGTATTACCGAAATTATCCACATCGGCTATTGTAAAAGTTGAATAGCTTATTTTCCTTACCTTGCAGACAGGAAGGGTTTTCATAATAGTTTCAGCTGTCTGTCTGATATCCTTTGAATTAGAAATAAAATTAATTGCCATTGTGGAAGTAAGCGTAGCAAGCACATTAGCTTTAATACCGCTGCCTAAGCCGTCGGAAAGCACAGAGATTATGCGGTTTTCTTCCTTAATTTTATGATGCAGGAAAACATCACCGCCAACGATCTGCTTATTTTTAAATCCCTGATGATGATCGACCTCAATGAAAAAGTCCGGTTTAGAAGTAAATCCGCTTATTCTGTCATTCGTCAATATCATCTATCTTATCCGTCGAGAATGATTCAATAATGCCGTTTAATATCACTTCGGTTTCGGCTGCATTTTCGCCCAGCAAGTAAGCTATTTTCTGAACCGTAGAGAGATTTTTCTTTATTACCTGCTTTGCCTTGTTTATTATCTGTTCCTTTCTTACCCAAGGTTCTGTAATATCGCGGAATATGCCGCCTACGAAACGGTGTTTTTCGATTGTAAAGATAGAGAACAGCAGTACCGCACCATTATAGTTAATTTCCTTGCCGATAATATCATTACCTGTATCAAGGACATTCTGGAAGAGTTTGTAGAATGGGACAATCTTATAAAGGTAAGCGCCTTCAAGGCCTGGTTTTACTTCAAAGAGCATTTCAACTTCCTCTCCCATCAGTTTTGACCAGTTAAGGTTGCTTTCTACTATCTTAAGTTTTTCATCAACTATCACTATACCCGAAGGCATTGTCTGTATAAGTGCATTGGCTTTTTTCTGAGCCAGTTGTCGCATATAAGAGACGCACATTAACTTTTCCGACTTACCTTCAAGCAGTGAAATAGCAAAATCGCGGCATGTATTATATCCGCAGCCTGCGCAGTTAAGTTCATCTTTAAGGCTTACTTTCCCAATTTCTCTGAGAGTTTCCTGGACAGCTGCCTCATGGTGTTTTTCATGTATAACCGGAGATATATCATAATTATTTTCAATTGTAATACGCGGTCTACGGGGTATTTCATTGCTGTCATATTCAGCAAAGTTAATAACCTGGTGCTTTTTCAGAATAGTTGAACAGCGTTTTGAGGATTTCGGTCCGTTTATACATCCGCCTTCACAGGCAAGCATTTCTAAGAATAAGTTCTTCTCAGGTTTAAGCTCATTTAAGCCTTCAAGGGCATTGGAAATGTTGTTTAGTCCGGAGAATGCCATAAATTCGCTGTCTGTCACAGTAAGGTTTGCCTTAATGCCGGAGCACATACCGCCGTCGATCGGATATAAAGCTCCTTCCTTAGCCTTTTCAGGAATAAAGGAGTCATCTTCAGCCGGGGCGAGTTCATCAAAGCTTATATTTGCTTCATTCATCCAGCGCCTTAGATCATCGAATGTTATAACAGCATCCAGAAGTTCAGGATGCATTTCAGCTTCTTTTTTCTTTGATATGCAGGGGCCGATAAATACAATTGCCGTATCACTTCCATAGTGGTTTTTCAATAGCTTACATTGTGAGAGCAGGGGAGATAAGAAGCTGGTTATATTTTCAGAATATTCAGGTTTGTATTTTTTTATAAACTCAACAACCGAGGGGCAGGCTGATGATATTCTTATGCTTTTATCTTCTTTTTTAAGCAGTTCGGCAATATTAGCAGAAACCTCCTGAGCCCCCAATGCAGTTTCGGATACACCGAAAAATCCGAGAGACTTTAAGACGGCGATCATCACATTTGGTTCGACATTCTGAAATTCGCTTATAAATGAAGGTGCCAGTGAAGCAATTACTTTACCCTTCATATTCAAGAGCTGCTTTACGCGTCCAAGGTCGTCTCTTACTTTTTTTGCTCCCGATGGGCATACATTTACGCAATGGCCGCAGAGAGTGCAAAGTTCATGAATAACCGTAGCGCTGCCGTTTTCAACCTTTATAGCCTTTACGGGGCAGGCGCGTACACATTTATAACAGTCCTGGCAATTTCCTTTTTCAGTGTATATTGGTTTCAGATAATTCATATGCTTTTTTCACCCTGCAGAGCTAAAGAGAGCGAGAGAGAGACTATCCCCGCACCAGAAGTCTGTTTAATAGTTCAAATAATGAGTTAGGATCAATATTAGTATACAGCTTATCGTTTATTCTTATATTTGGACCTTGATTGCATTTATCTTCACAGAGATTACCAATAACTTCCAGGTCTATTCTTAATTTATTATTCTTTGCAAATTCCTGAATGACCTCAAGGTTTCTGTTATTGCCGCGCGAAAAACAGGAACTCCCCAGGCAAATTACTATTTTATTGTACGGAATATTATCGGCCATTGATAGATTTTCTCCAGTTGGAAAAGAGTTTACTTTGATTTTGACCTTTCAGGTATGGCTGCCGTTATTAATTCCAAGTAATGAGAAAAGATTCTTCATCACTAGTAATTACACTGACTGCTATTTACATAAAAACCCGTCAACAATAAAAATTTCACAGCAAAATTCAGAATTTAAGCAGCATCGCTGTATTTTATACTATTAATAGACAAATATCATACCTGATATAAGAAGGGGCATTGTTAAATGCCCCTGGAACCATGATTTATTTGTTTTTTAGTACTTCATGCATTTCTTCGCATGCTTTTTTGAAGGTGCAGCCTTCAAAAGTCTTTTCTCCTATACTGACCGAGGGGCCTCTGTCACATTGTTCAAAACAGAAGGTTGCCTTTACATCGACTCTGTCCTGAAGGTTGTTTTCTTCAATATGGTCGATCAGTTTATAGAGCAGATCTTGTGAGCCTTTAAGGTAGCAGCTTGTCCCCACGCAAACGCTGATATCAAGCTTATTGTGGCCGTTGCCGCTAAGCAAGGTTATTTCAGTATCAGAAACCCTTCTTCTACTACTGTAGGCAGTGTGCAGAAGATCGTGAGCCTTATGGCTTCCAGGCTTTTCCAAAGTTGTAGTGTAAAGTTCAGTTACAAAAGGGTTATCCTGTGATTTATGCAGCTGAAGTTTTTTATCAGCCTCATAAAGTCCTTTTGTCCTGCTCTTTTTTGTAGAGATTTCAAATGTTACAGGCTGGCCTGCGCCGCCGATGCAGCCGTTAGGGCATGACATCACTTCAATGAAGTCGTACTGGCATTCGCCTTTTTTAACGCTTTCAGCAATTTTTCTTGCGTTGCTCAAGCCATGAACGATTGCAATTTTAACTTCATTACCGGCTATTGTGAGGTTTGCCTCTCTTAAGGCTTCATTTCCCCTTACTTCATGGAAGCAGAAGTCTTCAAGTTTTTCACCGCTTATCTTCTCATAGAGATATCTTAAAGCTGCTTCGGTTACACCGCCTGAATTTCCGAAGATAAGTCCAGCACCGGTCTTAAATCCTAAAGGCATATCGAGTGATTCTGTCTCAAGCTGTTTGAATACAATGCCTGCCTGATCGATCATCTTTGCAAGTTCCTGTGTCGTTAATACATGATCAACATCTGCAATGCCTTCTTCAGAGAATTCAGGTCTTTTAGCTTCGAACTTCTTAGCTGTACAGGGCATAATTGAAACCACAACCATATCCTTTTTATCAACGCCAAGTTCAGATGCGATCATATTTTTTGCTACAGAGCCGAACATCTGCTGTGGTGAACGGCAGGATGACAAGTTAGGCAGCAGGTCGGGATAATACTGTTCAGCAAATTTTACCCAAGCAGGGCAGCATGAAGTAAATATCGGAAGTTTTTCTCCCTTTGTTTTTCTTTCTAAGAACTCGTTTGCTTCTTCTACAATTGTAAGATCTGCAGTAAATGCTGTATCAAAGACCTTATCAAAACCAATAAGTTTTAATGCTGAGACTATTTGTCCTGTTGTATCTTCACCTGCAGTATAACCGAATACTTCGCCCAAGGCTACTCTTACAGCAGGAGCAATCTGAGCAACTACAGTTTTTGTAGGATCGCTAATTGCTTTCCACACTTCAGAAATTTCAGATTTAGGAGTAATTGCTGCTGTCGGGCAGACCCTTGCACATTGTCCGCAGTCAACGCATTCAACCATTGACAAATCTTTTCCGAAAGCCGGAAGCACAGCTGCATCAGAGCCTCTGAAGGCAAAGTCAATTGCGCCTATGCTTTGAATTTCTGTACATGCTCTTACGCAGTCGCCGCAGAGAATGCACTTATTTGCATCACGGACAAGTGAATGAGTTGAGAAGTCAAGCGGGACAGATTTCTGAACCTTTTTAAATCTAATCTCTTCAACTCCATGTTTTCTTGCAACTTCCTGAAGTTTGCAGAATGAGCTTTTGTTGCATGTAGGGCAGTTATGCTCTCCGTTAGCAAGCAAGAGTTCAAGGGATATTTTTCTGATTTCTCTTATTTCCTCAGTAGTTGTTTTTATTTTCATTTCAGGCTGAGGCTGAGTTGAGCAAGCTGCCTGTATGCCGCGTCCTTCTATTTCAACCAGGCAGAGCCTGCAGGCGCCATAGACGCTGAGTTCTGAATGATAACAGAATGTCGGCAGATCAACACCTGCTTTGCGGATTATCTCCAGAAGGTTCTTCTCGCCATTAATCTGAACCTTTTTACCATTTATATATAAGTTTTTATTTTCTGTCATTTTCTTTTTACACTCCTGTAATAGCATTTAATTTGCATGCTTCGACGCAAGCACCGCATTTAATACAAACTGAAACATCGATCTTGTGAGCCATCTTTCTTTCGCCGGAGATTGCACCGACAGGGCATTTTTTCTTACAGACAGTGCAGCCCTTGCATAAAACAGGATCAATTTCAGGTGCTCTTAAACTCTTACAGTTTTTAGTAGCGCAGTATTTATCAATTACATGTTCGTTATATTCCTTGCGGAAATGTTTTAATGTAGAAAGTATCGGATTTGGAGCCGTTTTGCCCAGTCCGCAGAGTGAACCTTTCTGAACAGCCTTTGCAAGTTTTTCCAGAAGTTCAATTGTCTGAACCGTAGCGCGTCCTTCAATTATATCATCCAGCAGAGCGAGCATCTGTTTGGTTCCTTCGCGGCAGAGCACGCATTTACCGCAGGATTCATTCTGAGTAAACTGCATGAAGTATCTTGCTATAGTAACCATACATGTCTGTTTATTCATCACAACAAGTCCGCCTGAGCCGACCATAGCGCCAATGCCAGTAAGGGAGTCAAAGTCAAGCGGCATATCGAGGTGTTCAGGAGTAAGGCATCCGCCTGAAGGTCCGCCGATCTGAACAGATTTGAAGCTTTCATCAGACAAAGTGCCGTCATTATTAAGCACGCCGCCGCCAATGTTATAAACGATCTCTCTTAGTGTAGTGCCGAAGGGAACCTCAATTAATCCTGTATTAGCAACATGTCCTGTAAGAGCAAATGTCTTTGTGCCTGGTGACTTCTGAGTCCCTCTTTTTCTGAATTCATCTGCACCAATAGTCAGTATAAGTGGAATAGAAGCCAGGGTTTCGACGTTATTAATGACAGTAGGCTTCCCCCAAAGCCCACTTTCAGCCGGGAAAGGAGGCTTAGGTGCGGGCATACCGCGTTTGCCTTCAATAGATGCTATCATTGCAGTTTCCTCACCGCAGACGAATGCTCCGGCGCCTTCCATAACGTTAACTCTGAAAGACTCCCCAGTACCGAAGACGTTATCGCCCAGGATTCCTGCTTCCTCAGCATCTTTTACTGCTTTCCTTACCCTTTTTACAGCCAATGGATATTCAGCTCTAACATAAACAAAAGCCTCGTCTGCACCGATAGCTCTGGCAGCAATCATCATTCCTTCAATTACACTGTGAGGGTTGCCTTCCATAACACTTCTGTCCATAAATGCGCCCGGGTCGCCTTCATCGCCGTTACAGATGACGTATTTTTTCTTTTCCTGCTGAATTCTTGTTAAATCCCATTTTCTTCCGGTAGGGAAGCCGCCGCCGCCTCGTCCGCGGAGACCTGACTTGAGTACTTCATCGCAGACATCCTTCGGCTGCATTTTAGTATAAGCTTTTTCAGCTGCACTATAGCCGCCAACAGAAATGTACTCATGGATATTTTCGGGATCTATCTGACCGCACTGTTTTAATACAAATCGTGACTGTCTTGTATAAAACGGAATATCTTCGACCCCTTTGCATTTCTCATCTGTAGCTGGTATGCTATAGAGCAGGTGGTCGACAGCCTTGCCATCGCAGATTGTCTGTTTCACTATATCCTTTACATCCTCAGGCCTAACTTTTACATAGAGGTATCCGTCGGGTTCAATTGTTACCAAGGGACCCATCTGGCAGAAGCCCTGGCAGCCTGATTGAGAAAGGTGAATTCCTTTTTCTTTTGCTTTTAATTCTACAATTACATTAAGTCCGGCGCTTTCTATCTGGTTTACAAAGGCCTTATGAACTCTTTCAGCGCCGTTTGCCATACAGCCTGTGCCGGCGCAGATAATTACCCTTTTAGTAACAGATTTAGTACTTTGTTTATATTCTTCGGTTATTTTATTAAGATTAATTGTTTCCCGGTACATAGCTCCTCTCCGCTTGAATAAGTTCGTCAATTAAGGCAACTGTTTTTTCTTTGGTCATCTGTCCGTGTACTTCATCATTTATGACCATTACCGGTGCTAAGCCGCATGCTCCGAGGCATGATACGGTTTCCAAAGTAAAAAGCATATCGGAAGTTGTTTTGCGTTTATCATCAAGGCCTAATTTTTCCTGTAAAATCTCTACAAGAGAAATAGATCCTTTTACGTGGCAAGCTGTGCCGTCGCAGACGCGGATTACAAATTTCCCCTTTGCTTCAAGAGCAAAATGAGAATAAAAAGTAGCAACACCGTACACACGTGCCGGTGAGAGGTTTAATGAAGTTGCAATAAAAGTCAGTACTTCTTCCGGAAGATATCTGTATTCTTCCTGTACTGCCTGAAGGATTGGAATTAACTTCGTTGAATCATATGAGTAACGTTCCAGTACTTCGCAGACCTTTCCAAATTGTCTGGATCTGCTCATAGTTTGAGTATCAGTAGCCATTACTATCTGTTTTCTCCTGCATTATGTCAAAATGTTATGGTTGAATTTATGTTACACTTTTTAAAAAGGACACTTTAAAAAAGGCAATAGAATTCCCCTGAGCATAAAAATGTTTTTTTTATACCCTAAGTTTTAAGCTATAGGTGACGGTCTCAGAGTTATTTAAGCTTTTCGGATAGTTTCCTGGTCAGCACAGCAAGACTTGTTGTAAAGCCAGCATTTTCAACTATTACATCCTCCGGCAGTTTCAAGTTAACCGGAGCGAAATTCCAGATTGCTTTTATACCTGCCTGGACCATTGACTCAGCTGTTTTCTGTGCCTGACTTGCAGGTACTGTTAAAATTCCGATATGGATGTGCATCCGCTGGGCCAGGTCGTGTAGTTTTTCTACCGGCAGGATTGAAATATCATAAAACTCTTTACCTGTTTTTTCAGGGGCATTATCAAAGGCAGCGACTATATTAATGCCATATTTTTTTATGCCTTCATAGCCTATTATAGCAAGACCGAGATTTCCGGCGCCAACCAGAAATGCATCGGTCAGATTATTCCAATTTAAAAAATCCTCGATTGATTTGATAAGAATACCAACGTCATATCCGACCTTAGGTTTTCCAATTATCCCGGTGTAGGCGAGATCTTTTCTTACCTGAGTCGGGTCCAGTTTTAATTCACCTGCTATATGAGTGGTCGAAACGTCGAACTTGCCTGCTTCCTGCAGTTCCTTCAGGTAATGCAGGTATACTGGCAGGCGTCTTAATGTCGGTTCTGGCACTAAATTTAACTCGGTCATAATTGGTATAAAATATATTAGAGAATTTTTTCTCTATTAAATTAAGAAATCAGGAGATATATATCAAGAAAAATTTCTCGATATATAAAAAATAATTTATAATAAGATAAAAATTCTGCATAAAGAGTTGGGAAATAGAAGATTTAGAAGAAAACGATAACCGGACGGAATTTTAACATAAAGAGATCTTTAATGGATCTATATTTAAGTAAAACACACATTTATTATCAGAAAGGGGGATGGTGAAGATAAAAAAATCCCGGTTCTCCAAATGAATCGGGATCAGATCTGAAGCTTTCGAAAACGTATCGCTATAATTCAGGAAATCTCCATAAATAATCAGAGAAAGAAAAGTTTAATAGCAAAACTCTTAAGCATTTATTTTTTTAAGATATGTTTACCATCTTCTGAAGCTGCGTTCGTTATTACCGCTATTGCCGCTATTATTTCTAGGCTTATTGAAGTTATTATTGAAATTATTACTACCTCTTCTATTGCCGTCGTTAGTCTTTGGGCGTGCTTCATTTACATTAATTTTTCTGCCTTTGAGCATTTTTTCATTTAATTTCTGAATAGCTGCCTGGGCTTCAGTATTCTGGGGCATATCGACAAAACCAAATCCCTTTGATTCCCCGCTATCATGATCCCGGATCACTTTTACACTTTTAACCTGACCGTATGCTGAGAAAGCATCCTGCAGGTCCTGGTCGGTTACTTCTCTTGAAAGATTGCCAACGTAAATATTCATCGAACTGCTCCTTTAAATGATTTTAAATTATGTTAGTTAATTGTGTATCTGCAGCAGAGTTAATAAAATATGCCCTAAGTATTTTATGCCCTAACAGCTATTAGTATTCGAATTATTAAACTTTACTGACACGGAGATAAAGAAGGTTAATTTCTTTAGGCCGCAGTGTGATGATTCATAGTTCAAAATACTAATGCATAATCAGTGGGGAATTATAAAAGTTTTTAGAAGCTCTTATATTAGTCTCTTTTGATTGTTTGTGCCCTTTTCATCAATAATCTAAATATATAAATAACTAAATGCAAGCTTAGAGAAAGGCATTTATATGCAGTTTTTATTGCCCGGGAAATAAATGTGATCTATAACAAAAAAAATGCAGCTGCCTTTATTTTGGGATCAAGGCAACTGCACAAAGTATATATATTTAAAGTTGCTTATTCACAAAAGAAAAAGCAACGGGAAGAAGAAGTGTTAATTAGAATCTTTTGTTTATACAATTGCTCATCAGAAAAGTTTCACGCTCCTTAAAAATCATGTTCTCAAAAAAAATTATGCACATAATAAGTTATATTGCTATCGGGATATCCTGAGATTCATCAGTAAGCATCTTTAAGAGTTCATCCTGATCGATATCAGTTGCAATTCCATTTTTATCCCAGTGATTTGTGCACCCGCAGTAGTCAAGCAGCACGCATTGTGCTGCTATATCAAGTGCTTTCATTTCAAGTCCGCCTGTAATAAGGTTAAGCGGGCAGGCAACGCCAATTACTCCGATACCTTTCTTAGCGCCCCAGGTTTCAAGCCATTTTGTAAAGCTTGATGAGTGAGGAATAATATGTACTTCAAAATTATTTTCCTTTCCAAGGTTTGTTAACTGGTTTATTCTGCAGTTTTTATTACAGCCTGTGCATGTCATATCTAGTGAATGCTGTTTTGCTCTGCAGCCAATTCCGTTATTAATTCTCATACAGGCAGGCAGCAAGAGAGCTTTCCGTGAAGTATTAAGAAAATCACAGCGGAAGGCGCGGTTCATTACTTCGGCACCAAACATACTTAAATGATATTCAACTTCCCTGCGTGCGCAGAATATATAGTCTTCATTCCATTTGTGTTCTGCAAGTTCAGTCATGCGGAAGTTTTCTACTTCATGAGTAAACGGGCTAAGGACAAGTTTACTTTTAAGCTCGAACCAGGCAGCAAAGTCGATCAATTTCTGAACATATTTATCCTTATCAACTGGAGAATCTATCAGCAGATAATCATTCCATTTTTCCAACCTTTTTACTTCCTCATTAAACTCACCTGTAGCCTCAAGGTAGAGCAGCAGTTTTTCAATATCCTTTCTTCCGGGTCTAAGGCAGTTAAGCTCATTTGAGTTATTATCATCAGAAAGGAATAAAGTAGAAAGCCTGCCGCGCAGGGGATCAACATATGGTTTAAGGCTTTTATATTTTTTTCGCAGACGGTATAGACTGACAAGCAGCCGGGCAGTAGCTTTATTTACCTTTAGTGATTTTGCGCCATAAATCCTCCAGTAAATTCCAAGCGAAATTAACTCATAAGCATATTCGTTTTCTGTACGCAGGGTTTCAATACCGGAGTCAGCAATATAATGCATAAATAACTTTACAAGAGGTCTGAATAAATTTTCTGCTTCAGCTAATATCTCGTCAGTAAAGCGAGAAATCTCATAATAATAATTAGATGAGTCAGGTCCTTTTGCTCTAAGATTATATGTTATAGTTCTCATTTTGCTTCTCCAAAGCTTGCTTCTCCAAAGCTTGCTTCTCCAAAACTTGCTTCTCCAAAACTTGCTTCTCCAAGGTTTGATTTACCATTGTCAGGAGTGTCAATTGTTTTCAGATTATTAAAAAATTGAACCTTTATATTTTTTATTATATCGACAACCTTATCGAATTCAGTTGTTTTGTCGAAGAAATAATCGGCACCGGCGTCAATTGATTTTTTCTTTAATATGGGCAGGGGATAATTTGTAAGGACGATAAATGTGACATCCGGATTTTCGAGTGCTTTTATTTCTTTCAGCATTTCAATGCCTGTCATTCCGGGCATCTGTACGTCAAGTATAAAGACATCGGGTTTCAGTTCGCCGAACAGCTTAATTGATTCAAAGGCATCGTTTGCCTGCCAGATTACATCTATACCCTGCAGTTTTTGAATTTTTTCTGCCAGTCTGCTGCGTACTATAGCAGAATCGTCGGCTATGGCTGCTTTTACTTGTTTCATAATAATTGTCTGTCAGTGCCTGTTTTAATTAGTTTTCAAATCCTTACACTACTAACATAATTAAAGGAGTCAAGAGGATAAATTGGTAAAAAGCGGATTTATTTGTAGTCTATGGACTATAGTGATACAGAATATAAAGAGTAAGTCTCCGGGCAATTGGACTTTCAGAAAATAGAGGTCACCGGCAAAAACAGAATAAAGGAGGAAAACAGAATAAAAGGGGGTAAAGTCAATTGAAAGTAATAAAAGCGGGAGGAAGTCCCGCTTTTAATAAATCGATTAGATTATTCAGGCAATAAGTTCTATTCAAATAATTTATGCTTTATGGCATAATGGGTAAGTTCGACATTATTCTTCATATTTAATTTTTCAAGGATCCTGTCGCGGTATGTCCTTACGGTTTTAACACTAATAAACATTTCCTCAGCGATTTCTTCGACATCTTTGCCTGAAACGATTAGTCTTAATGTTTGGAACTCGCGGTCTGAGAGTTTTTCGTGCGGGGCTTCGGGTTCTTTTGAAGTCAGCCCCAGGACAAGTTTTTCAGTCAATGCCGCGCTTACATATTTTCCACCTGAAATTATTTTTCTGATTGCATTGACCAGTTCTTTAGGTGCAGTGACTTTATTCATATAGCCCGAGGCACCCATTTTAAGAGCGCGGACGGCTATATGGTCTTCCGGGTGCACACTGAGCATTAAGACCGGCAGGTCAGGTTTTGTTCTCTGCAGTTCTTTTAAAACATCAAAACCGTCACGTCCCGGCATTTCAAAATCAAGCATAACAAGGTCAAAATCTTTAGAGGCAACTTTTTCAAGCACTTCATTTCCGTCTAAAGCCTCATCAATAACCTTCATATCGCTTGCCTGTGAGATAATTTGTTTTAAACCCTCACGAACTACCGGATGGTCATCTGCAATAATAATCTTAATCATTTTATTTACCGAATAGTAGGGGAATATTTTCTGTAAAATTTTATAACAGTTCAAAAAATAATTATTACGCCTTTACTGCCGGTATAGTAACAGTAATAGTAGTTCCTCTTCCAGGGATACTGTTAATATCGGTAGTTCCGCCAAAAAGTATGGCTCGTTCTTTCATTCCAAGCAGTCCAAAGGATTTTGCCTTCTTAAAGTCCTCTTCAGTTATTCCTTTGCCGTTATCTTTTATTTCCATAATGTAATTACAGTCCTCTTCGATAAAAGAGACAGTAACCCTGCTTGCATTTGCATGGCGCATTATATTAGTAAGTGATTCCTGCAGAATGCGGAAAACTGCTGTTGATTTTTCTTTATCTAATTTTATATCCTGCACAGTAACAAAAGCTTCACACGGTATTCCGATCCTATTCTGAAAGTCGTCTGTCAGCCATTCAATAGCAGCTGAAAGCCCCATGCTGTCTAATATAGCAGGTCTGAGTTCGCTTGCAATCTTCCGGACTGATTTTACTGTAGTGTCGATAAGTCCTGACAATGAGTGTACTTTTTCCAGCAAAGCCGCGGCGGATTTTTCTTCCACCTGATCATTAATTAAGTCTTCTAAGAACGAGGCGTCTATTTTCATACCTGTAAGGCACTGTCCAAGCTCGTCATGGATCTCGCGGGCGATATAAGTGCGTTCTTCCTCACGGGCTGCCTGCAGGTGAGCTGCAAGCTGTCTAAGCTCCTGGCTTGAGGCCTTAAGTTTTCTTTCAGCAATTTTCTGTTCTGTTACATCCTTAAGCAGTGTTAAAACTGCAGGGGCTCCTTCGTATATAATCTGGACTGAATTTGCCTGAACAATAGCCTCTCTGCCTCCAGGGAATACGGCACTGAATTCATACGGCTCGAGAGGTGTTCCGAGTGTTATCTGGTCAACCCTTTTTAATATCATTTGTTTTTCTTCCTCAGGCAGGTTGCCGAAGGCATTAACAGGTTTTCCAATTATATCATCTGCTGAATCAACATTAAATATTTTAACTGTTGCAGGATTTACATAAATCCATTTATAATCTCTTTGAATTCCAATGCCGATTGGTGAAGATTCAACAAGTGCGCGGTAGCGGCTTTCGCTTTCTCTTAGCAGCCCTTCAGCCTTTTCTCTAGCTGAGCGTGATCTTAAAGTGCAAATGCCGAAGGAAAGGTCGTTAGCCAATTGTTCTAATAAGGATTGTTCAGCAGATGTAAAGATATCTGTTCTGTTTGCATAGATTGCAAGGACGCCGAAGGGGTTTCCGTCTTCCATCAGCGGGGCGCAGAAAATTGAGGCATAGCCTCTTTGTTTTGCGGCCTGTTTAAAAAGCTGAGTCGGCATATCCTTTTCAATATCGTGCATAATAGCAGGTTTTTTTGCGCGTATGCAAACACCGGTAGGACCTTGTCCCATATAATTATTTCCCCAGGAAAGCTTAAAGTGCTTTAAATAACCTTCTTCTTTTCCTTTCCATGCAACGGGTTTAATAGTTTTATCACTGTCATATTCCATAAAGCCGACCCAGGCCATCTGATAACCTTCTATATTACAGATGATCTGGCAGACTTCATCAAGGAGGAATTTTTCATCTGTTCCTCTTATGATTGTCTGGTTTACCATGGTTATAGCCTTAAGGGCCCTGTTTAATCTTTCCTGTTCTTCTTCGGCTTTTTTATATTGTGTAATATCAGTAATGAATCCCTCAATTCCCTCCAGGTTCCCTTCAGGGGAATAAATAGCCTGTCCCTGCTCCCAGACCCATTTGATCTCCTTATTTGCAGTATACATTCTGTATAAGACTTTATAGGGTTCTTTATTCTCGACAGCTTTATTGAATGCTTCATATGTAATTGTTCTGTCTTCATAATAAATAAGACTGCCGAAGGAGATATTATAGATCTCAGTAAGTTCATCAGGGAAATAGCCGGTAAGCTGATAGCAGCCGTCGCTGACGTATTCCATAATCCAGTCAGTATCCATCCTGACGCGGTAGGCCATTCCCGGAAAGCTGTTCATAAGGGTAACCATACGTCTTTGACTTTCTTTTAATGCTTCCTCGGCCTGGATCTTATCTGTAACATCGCGTGCAGTAGCGTAGATCAGTTTTTCCTCAGGGTAAGATACAGCACTCCACAAAAGCCACTTTACAGAACCATCTTTGCATAAGAAGCGGTTAGTAAAGGAATGTATTCTTCCGCCTTCAGCGATCTTTTGGATTTCACGCCAGGTCTGATCAAGGTCCTCCGGGTAGATGAGGTCTGAAAAAGGTCTGCCTGAGAGTTCTTCAACAGAATAGCCTAGGATTGTCTCCCATGCCGGGCTTAAATGCTTAATTATACCATCATAACCGGAGATAGAGAACATTTCCGGGAAAAGTAAAAATAACCTGTGAAGGTCTTTGTCTTCTATTTGTTCAATCATATGGCAAACCGTTTTTCGAAAAATACCTGATTTATGAAAATATAGCAAGTTTGATTCAAATAGAGAGGCTATAGTCCCTGGACTACAAAATAATCCGTCTTTTGCCAATTTCTTAATAGAAGTATATGATATAAGTTTGAATAGTAAATAAACGTGTTATAAATAATATAAGATAACACCAGACAGGTTTACTGCAGAAGCAAATGAAATTAAAGGGTAAGAGTCATGAAAGTTTTATTAAAATTATTTATAAAATCAATTTTAGCATTTTTATACTATTTCAGTTTTATTTCGCAGATATTTATTAAATCACTAAGCGGTTACTACAGGACACAGGCCTGGTAACCGCAAAAGCCGTTAAGTCAATAAATCAGAAGGTCATTAGGGCAAAAATCAATAATTCAGAAAAACTTCAGTTCAGAAAAACTTCCTTTACATATCTTCCTGTTATTCCTATACTATTGTAATAAACATAACCTACTCACCCATTATAATGTCTGGTCAGTTAAAATGGATGAAAGACAAGGACAGAATCGCGATGTTTTAGACAGTTCAAAAGAAAAAAAGAATTTCTTTGTAGGTTTTATAAAACGTCTCGGGCCCGGTGTAATTACAGGAGCGTCGGATGATGATCCAAGCGCAATTGCAACATTTTCACAAGCTGGCGCACAGTTTGGCAATGGACTACTTTGGACAATGCTTTTTTCGTATCCTTTAAAAGGGGTAATTCAGGAAATAAGCGCCCGCATAGGCCGTGTTACCGGGATGGGCATAGCAGGCAATATGGTAATGTATTATCCGCCCTGGATTGGCTACACTCTGATTTGTTTAATGGTACTCTCAAACCTTATAAATATTGGTGCCGATATTGCAGCGATGGGTGCCGCACTGAAGCTTGTAACAGGCGGGTCGTCGCTTCTGTATTCTGTTTTATTTGCAATGGTTTATCTTGGGGTTCAGGTTTTTATTACATACACAAAATATGTTAAAATATTAAAATGGCTGGCACTTGCCTTATTTTCTTATGTAGTTACAGGAGTAATTGTTGATGTTAACTGGCCGGAAGCCTTTAAGAGCACTGTTATACCAAGATTTTCAACTTCCGAGAATTATCTTACAGCACTAATAGCTATTTTTGGTGCAACAATAAGTCCATATTTGTTTTTCTGGCAGGCTTCGCAGGAAATTGAGGAGGTTAAGAACACACCGGAGGATCTTCCATTAAACAAAGCGCCATCGCAGGCTCCCAAGCAGATAAAGCGTATCAGGATTGATACATACATAGGTATGGCCTTTTCGAATATAGTTGCCTTTTTTATTATTCTGGCTACATCTGCTACAATATTTGCAAACAATCCTGTTGAACTGACCAGTGCCGCTCAGGCTGCAGAGGCACTTAAACCTTTATCCGGCAGGTTTGCTTTTCTGCTTTTCAGTGCAGGGATAATCGGTACAGGAATGCTGGCAATACCAATACTAGCCGGTTCGGCAGCCTATGCAGTAGGTGAAGTAATGCGCTGGCCAATAGGTCTGGAGGAAAGGCCGCACAAGGCAAAGGGGTTCTATGGAATAATAACAATAGCAACTTTAGTAGGGCTTGCGCTTAATTTCACACCATTTAATCCGATACAGGCTCTTTTCTGGGCTGCTGTCATTAACGGTATAATTGCAGCTCCTGTTATGGCCCTTATGATGCTGTTAGCCTCAGACAGGATGATTATGGGAAGGTTCACCATAAGTTTCATTCTGCGGCTGATTGGCTGGTTATCTACTGCAGCGATGCTGGCTGCCGTTCTTGTACTTTTTTTTATATGGATATTCTAATTTATTTGGAAATATCGGGTCTCCTTGGCTATAACTTTTTATGAAAACCTTCCGATTATATAATTGACAATTATTTCCTTTCAGTTTCACTGAAGTAATTATTATATTGGAAACCGAATTCAGCAAAGTTGCTGTTTTATTTGGCAAAAAGGATATTTCACCGGTCAAAAGATGGAACAAGAAATCAACAAAAAAGAAAAAACAGAATCTATACTTAATGGAATAAAGAATCTTCCTCTTATTCCGAAAGTTATGTTTGAAGTAACACGTTTTCTCCAGACTCCCGGTGTAACTACAAGCGGTTTGGCAAAACTAATAGGAAAGGATCAAGGGCTTACGGCAAAAATACTTTCAATTGCAAATTCACCGCTTTATGGGCTACAGAGGAAAGTTACTTCTCTTGAATTTGCGATAATTGTCTTAGGCTATAAGGAAATCCGTGATGTTGTTACTGCAATATCACTGGCCAATACACTTCAGGTAAATTCTGATAAAGATTTCGACCAGAATGATTTCTGGGTGCATGCTATGGTTGTTGGATCAGCAGCCAAAGGTATTTCACAGAATCTCGGCTATATGGATATAGGAAGCGACGCATTTGTAGCCGGTACGCTTCACGACCTGGGGATTCAGCTTTTGCATGAGTTTATGCACCCACAGTTTCTGCAGATATTTGAAGCCTCGGAAAAGGAAAATAATTCGTTTTTTACAGCTGAAGAGGATCTTCTGGGATTAACTCACCAGGAAGTTGGAAAATTTCTTGCAGAAAAGTGGAATTTGCCAGTATTACTCTGTGATACTCTTCTTTACCATCATATACCTTCAAAAGCCAAAGACAGCAAAGTGCTTTCCTCAATTGTTCACCTGGCAGATTATATGACTCAAAGGCTAAAAGTAGCAGGGGTTTATTGGGATGAGGGAATGCAGCTTGATCGAGAGATCATAAAGACACTTCATTTTGAATCTGAAGAAAATCTCGAGAAATTCATTCAGGAATATAAGGATCTTTTTATTGAGGCAGCTGTCTCTCTTAGGTTATAACCAACGCTTTTTCCATTTTTAGGCAGGCTCCACCGTTTTTAAAGTTACCTCCGGATAATTATGTCACAGGAATTATTGACATTTGGGTATGGTGTGATTATAATTTATTGTCATCAGATTTGTTATACAATAAGGGAGAAGTAAAATGAAAAGAGTATTATTGATATTTTTTGTGCTTTCTTTTTGTGCTAATTCCATTGTGTTTGCTCAGGATGAAGTAAGACCGGATTTTTCTAACCGCAGGACAGCGCTATTATTTACTTTCAGCGGACTGGCAAATCTGGGGGCAGGAGATTTTGAGGGGGGAATTGGAGGTAAATTGTTCTTCTCACCTAACCTGGCCCTAAGGGCAGGGCTTTCATTTGCAAGGGCATCTGAAACCAATCCTTTTCAAAACAATAACAATACCCCGGGGCAGGACGAAGAGAAAACAGCAACAGGATTCGGAATTAATGCAGCTCTGGAATATCACGTTCTGACTACAAGAGTAAGTCCGTATATGGGCGTTGGTGTCGGGCTTAGTACTTTATCAACAGAGTCGAAAAATGCAGTTGCTGCAAATGCAAATCAGACAACAATAAAGAACAATCGTCAGGGTGAGACTATAGGCGGTCAAAATTATCTGGCAGGCACAACAGTTAGTGTATTTGCTTTAATAGGGGCAGAGTTTTTCCTTTACAAGGAGCTCAGTCTGGCAGCCGAATACAGGATTGGATTTTCATCGACTTCAAGATCCGATCAGGAGGTATCTGTTGCCAATCAGACCACAACGACATCACAGGGAAGCGTAAGCCGTATAGGTATTGATAATCAGGGATTTTTAACCCTGGCTTTTTACTTCTGATTAAATATCTACTATTATGAGATCAGGCATTCCCAGGAATGATTTCGTTTTCAGTTATTACCAGTAACTGAAAAGACAGAAAAAAAATAAAAGACCGTAAAACGGGTAACAGTGTTTCCCGTTTTACGGTTTGTATATAGCGGCCCCACATTCATTAAATTAAAATATCGAACTATCTCTTTTACCTGGGAAGTTTAATACATTTTATTTTCTACCTCAGAAATTCGAGACTGACTCCAAGTCTGAAGAGTACTCCGGAAGAGTTCAAAGTAGTAAACCTGTTAAAATCCTCATGTTCGGTAAACTCAGCTGAGTTTTGAATTACTTCAAACAAAAGGTCTGTATTCCGGCTAACGCGGTAAAGGACTCCCAGGCCAAGCTGCCATACAATTCCGTTATAGGTAAATGAATTCTCCTCACCATCCCGTCCAGTATTATCGTAAGACATAAACGACACGTGAGTTACCCCATAACCCAAAGCCCCTACAGCATAAGGACAGACAAGTGAATTTTCAAGCGGAATCTCATACCGGATCTTGCCTGTTAGAGGCAGGTGCCACCCGGTCCATTCGTTAAGGCGTTGTCCGGTTCTGATATTTACTCCGAGCCTGTCTGAACTTTCGAGATAATTATCATTGACGATGCTCTTATAATATAGATCGCCGCTGATCATAAGTGAAATGTTTTTATTCAGCACAGTACCGTAGTCGATCCCATAGATTGCCCCTGTTTTAAGATCATATGGAGTATAAACCCCAGCCTTTAACGATAACATATTCCACTGCTGTGCCTGCAGAAGCACAGGAAAAAGCAGCATAAATAAAAAAATCTTAACCTTCATTGTTAATATCCCCACAGAATATTTGCCTGATCAAACGTTTATTTATCTATTCCAATAAACTTATGCTCCAAGTAGTATGCCATAAAATAGCTGAGGAAACAGGCCTGAAATAAAGCATTTTTTTTATCCGTGTATACAAAACACAACACTGGTGAATAGTTTCAGGGACGTGTAAGTAGATGATAGTTATTTTAAGATTTGAAAATTAATTTTAAAAGTTTACGAATAATGTTTGTAATTATTTGAACTGCTTATTATATTAGCATTAATGAAAAACGAAATCAACATATCGAAAAATATTAACTGCACATGGCGTTGGTGGTGGAATAATTACGTTTCACTTTCGAACGCTTAATATATATTGATTTTTATTAAAGCCGTGGATAGTGAAACAACTATTCACGGCTTTTTTATTTTTAAAAATTTCAAAGCCGTGACTTTACACAGATAAAGCGCGGCTTTTTTTTTGAGGTTAAGAGTTTTAAGAAGAACAAAATAATAATTTTATAAAAATAAGGATCAAAAGAACAATGAGAGCAAACAAGATCAATCTAGATGTAAACGAAATGCCAAGGAACTATTATAATATTTTGGCAGATCTGCCTGAGCCATTGGCAGCGCCATTGCATCCGGGCACAAAGCAGCCTGCAGGACCAGAAGATCTGTTAAGGATCTTTCCAATGGAGCTTATAAAGCAGGAGATGAGTTCTGAGCGCTATATTGAGATTCCAGATGAAGTACTGGATATATATTCCTTAAGCCGTCCTACGCCGTTAATCCGTGCTTACAGGCTGGAAAAGTATCTGGATACGCCTGCAAAAATTTACTTTAAGTATGAAGGATCAAATCCCTCCGGAAGTCACAAAATAAATACAGCTATTGCCCAGGCATATTACAACAAGCAGGCAGGAGTAAAAAAACTGGTTACAGAGACAGGTGCAGGGCAGTGGGGAAGTGCTCTTTCGCAGGCCTGCAGGCACTTTGGACTTGAGTGCCAGGTTTTTATGGTCAAGGTAAGTTTTGAGCAGAAGCCATACAGAAAGACACTCATGCAGCTCTTTGGTGCAGATGTAGTTGCAAGTCCATCTACACTAACCGAATCAGGCAGAAATGTCCTTAAAGCAGATCCGAATTCACCAGGTGCATTAGGCATTGCCATCAGTGAAGCAGTAGAACTTGCTGTTCAGAGAGATGATACAAACTATGCATTAGGAAGTGTGCTTAACCATGTGCTTTTACACCAGACAATTATAGGTGAAGAAGCAAAGCTGCAGATGGAAAAAGCAGGGGATTATCCGGATATAATAATTGCCTGTGCCGGAGGCGGAAGCAACTTTGCCGGCATAAGTTTTAGTTTTCTTAAGGACAAACTTGCAGGTGATAAGAAGGATTTAAGAGTAGTTGCGGTTGAACCATCCTCATGTCCATCACTTACAAAAGGTGAATTTGCTTATGACTTTGGTGATGAGGCAGGGCTTACACCATTGATGAAGATGTATACATTAGGTCATAAGTATGTTCCGCCTAAAATTCATGCAGGCGGACTGCGTTACCATGGTATGTCGCCTATAGTTTCACACTTATATAACAAGGGTATAATAGAAGCTGAAGCCTACCATCAGGTTGAAGTATTCAATGCTGCACAGGTCTTTGCTCAGACAGAGGGAATAATTCCTGCACCTGAGAGCTCACATGCAATTAAAGGAGCAATTGAAGAGGCATTAAAGTGCAAGGCATCAGGCGAGAGCAAAACAATTCTGTTTAACCTTTCAGGTCATGGTTTCCTTGATCTGGGGGCCTACGATTCATTCTTAAGAAACACACTTGAAGAGTATGAACTTCCTGAAGAGCAGATAAAGGAGTATCTTGAGCATCTGCCGGAAATAGCATAAAAAATTATTCTGTACAAGCCGGGCAATTATCCTTGCCCGGCAATTATTTATCAATCAATTTATTATCCGGCTATAATTTCCCGTTAACTTCTTATCTGCCATTCTTTATTACTGCCATTCTTTATTACTGCCATTCTTTAGTAATCCTTCAAAATATTCTTTGGAATCTTAGTTAAACAATTATTAGATTAGGTTTTAATTACAACAGAGGATAGGCTGCCGCAAGATGAAAAAGAAATTTATAATTCCGATTGTTTTAATTTCTATTCTTGTTTTTTACATCATTTACCGGGCGGCATTTGTCCACGAGAAGGTCCAGACTGTTTCAGTTAAACGGGGCAATCTTATCACATTGGTCTATGCTACAGGGAGTGCAACTGCTGACTCAGTTGCCACGCTGCGTTCAGAATCAGGGGGCATTGTAAAATTTATTTCCGGAAAGGAAGGCTCTTATGTAAAAAAAGGTCAGGTCTTACTGCGCACTGATCAGAAAGATGAGGCTCTGAGGCTTAAGGATGCAGAAAATCAGATAGAGCAGACAAAAATAGATCTTACAGCAAAGCAAAGAGATCTTGAAAGAAAAGAAAACCTTTTTAGAACTAACTCGATTACAAAAAAAGAGGTTGAAGATGCCAGGCAGGCTTTCGAGCTTGCAAATGTAAGTTTAAGACAAAAACAGATCGCCTTAGATCAGGCAAGGCAGAATATTACAAATACAGAAATCATAGCCCCGTTTTCAGGCGTACTAATTAATGTGCGTGTAAACCTGGGTGATTATCTTACACCAAATGCAGAGTGCTTCGAGATACTTGCGCCCTCATCTATTTTAGTTCAGGGAGATGTTGATGAACAGGACCTGGGCAGGATAAGCCGGGGAATGACAAGCGTAATTTCATTTGATGCTTTCC
This sequence comes from Bacillota bacterium, assembly GCA_050262615.1. Lineage (GTDB taxonomy): Bacteria > Bacteroidota > Ignavibacteria > Ignavibacteriales > SURF-24 > JAUZPB01. The sequence goes on along the minus strand of JBLNEL010000515.1, from coordinate 17,464 downwards.
CGAATGAAAAATATGAAGGTGTAATTCAAAGGATAACACCAAGAACTGACGAAACCACAAAAACCTCAAAAGTATATATAAGACTTGCAAATATCCCGGAAAAATTAAACATAGGGATGACAGCAACGATCAATATTAAAGCAAATGAGAAGGACAACATTCTTCTTCTTCCAAGGACAGCTATTCAGCAGGATAATACAGGCAGCTATGTTTACACGATTACTAATGATAAGCGGCTAAAAAAAATCAGTCTTGCTTTGACAGGGCTAAGCGACGGCAAATATTCGGAAATTCCTGATGGCAAGCTAAGTGAAGGGGAAAAGGTGGTTGACCAGCCAAAGAACACACTTAAAGATAATATGAAAGTTGAAATGGATTGATGAAAGCTATGCTGCAGCAGCTGCGATTCATATTGTCGGTTTCCTCAAGGCATCTGCTTTCAAAAAAGAAGCAGACACTTCTTGTTATTCTGGGTGTTGCAACAGGATCGATGGTAATGATACTTACTTTTGCACTTACGCGAGGGATTATTGAAGAGATAGAGAATAGAATAATTGAGGTCTCACCTCTGATCACAATAAAAGGAGAAAAGCTTCAGGGCAAAGAAAGGCTTCTTATGAAGTCATCGCCAAATTCGACTGATTATTTTTATATATCCTCGCGTATTATTCCCGATGAAAGAAAGGAAGTCAAGTCATATACACGTGTAATTTCAGTTCTTGATGAAATCAAGCAGATCGATGCTGTCTCGCCGTTTGTTCAGACCCGGGGGGTTTTGCGTTACAGAACACTTTATAAGCCTATTATTATTAAGGGAATAATTCCGGAGCGGGAAAAAAACATTGCGAGCCTGGAAAGGAATATAGTTTCTGGAAGTTTAAATGAACTCAGTTACACCAAAGACGGAATAATACTTGGTTCTGTGCTGACAAAAAAACTAAAAGCAAAATATCATGACCTTGTTTTACTTGCTGGCGAGGATGGAAAAGTTTATCATTTAAGAGTTACAGGAATATTTTCAAGCGGCTTTACCGCCACAGATGAAAACCTGGCTTATCTGAATCTTTCTTTGGCACAAAGCATTAATGGCTTCGGGAGCAATGTTGTCTCAGCAATAGGCATTCACACAGTTTCACTTGATGCAGTAAATCAGACTGCAAGGAATATTGAGAATATAACAGGGTACAAAGCTGAAACATGGGAAGAGGCAAATCAGAATCTGATCACACTATTTAAGAGAAACAACAATATCACGATGTTCTTTGTGATATTTGTTTTTGTAGTAGCAGGCTTCGGTATTGCAAATGTTCTTATTACAATTGTCCTTCAGAAGCAGAAGGATATTGCAATAATGAAGTCAATGGGAGTAAGCAGCCGGTCAGTGACACTTATATTCTTAAGTGACGGTATGCTTTTAGGTCTTATTGGTGCAGTTATTGGAATGACAGCAGGTTACTTTCTTACGAATTTTATTGCTTCACTTCCGATATCCTACGGTGAAAGTGCTGTAGTAAGGAGTGACCATATAGCAATGGTACAAACGGTATCATCGTATATAATAGTTGCATTCTTCTCAATATTTATAAGTGCTGTTTCAAGTTACATTCCTTCAAGGCGGGCTGCCAGGCTGCAGCCTGTGGAAATACTGAGGGCATAAAGAAAGCTATGCTTAAAATAAATTATAATATCTTAAATATTGCTCTCAGGCAGCTTACCAACAGAAAACGGCAGACCATACTTACTGTCTCAGGTATTGGGGTTGGTGTAATGGTGCTGATCTCAGCTGTATCGCTGATGGATGGATTGCTGCAGGGTTTTATTGATAAGATTGTAAATATTGCACCTCATATAGTTGTAAGCGGCGAAAAGATAAAGCCTACAGTACGAGATACACTGGTTGAGGCAGGCGGAAAAACATATATAAACTTTATTAAAAATGTTGAGCGAAGGGATGAAGAGATAATCAAGAATTATCCCGGGATAATAAACATAATCCGTTCTGAAAGCATCATTACAGTAGCTGCGCCTGTAGTAAGTGAAAATGTTATTGCAAAGTTCGGTACTCTTTCACAGCCATTGGAAATTTTTGGAATAAAGCCTGAAGAGCAGGATAAAATTGTAAAATTCAGTGAAAATATGCTCTCTGGAAGGTTTTCAGATCTCGGTAAAACACCTGACGGCATAATGATGGGCTCCACTGCAGCTGGTGATTTTTCAGTAAGAGCTGGTGATAAGCTTCAGCTTGTTTCAACCGAAGGGAATGTATTTACCGTTAAAGTTCTGGGCATATTTTCAACAGGCATAAACGATATTGACAACAACGCATATATAAATCTCAGGCTGGCTCAGAACATAGGAGGCTACCCGGCAGATGAAGTAACACAGCTTTATCTGCGGGTAAGCGACCTGCCCAATGATGCAGCTGCGGCACGTGCAATTGAAAAGCAGACAAATTACAGGGCAAAAACATGGGAGGAAACAGCTGCAAGTGTTATTGCGCTATACAGAATGATATCAATGATGGTATATTTTCTGGTTTTCTTTGTTATTCTTGTTGCAGGTTTTGGTGTTGCAAATGTACTGATAACAAATGTGCTCGAAAAATACAGGGACATTGCCATACTGAAATCCATAGGTTTTAAGAAAAGCGAGATAACAGGGATATATATTCTTCAGGGGATGATAGTTGCAGTAATTGGCGCATTAATTGGCTGCATATTAGGTTTTATTCTTATTGAGATATTAGGATCGATCAGGACAACACCATCTCAGACTGGGGCGATACGTTCAGACCGCCTGCAGATGGGCAGAAGCCCATGGTACTTTATACTTGCTTCATCTTTTGCACTTATTGTAAGTCTGATAGCTTCTATCGGCCCCTCACGAGGTGCTTCAAAGGTAAATCCGGTTGAGATATTAAGGGGTGAAAGATAGAGTTTGAGGGATAAACAAGACATTTACCGGAACTGAAAATTCAAGATAAATAGTACATTTAAGAAAAAGCCAAACAGGAAAATTATTTTATATGTCTGAAGCATTGATCCGCTTTGAAAATGTATGTAAAAAACTGATTTCACAAAGTAAAGAAGGCGAAATAGAAACTACCATATTGCCTGACCTTAGTTTTGAAATCAAACAAGGCGAATTCACCGCTATTACTGGTCCATCAGGATCAGGGAAAACAACGCTGCTTTATCTTATGGGCGGGTTGGATAAGCCATCTTCAGGCAGGGTGTTCTTAGGCGGGCTGAGGATATCTGCAATGAATGAGGATGACTTAGCTGTAATAAGAAACGAAAAGCTTGGATTTGTTTATCAGTTTCATTTTCTTTTACCTGAATTCAGTGCACTTGAGAATGTAATGATGCCGATGCTTGCGCGCGGGAAGTATAATTACACTCAGGCCAGAAAGAGAGCAAAAGAATTATTAGATGATATGGATATGTCAGATAAGTTGGATAATAAGCCCAATCAGCTTTCAGGCGGACAGCAGCAGAGGGTTGCAATTGCACGTGCACTGGCAAATGAACCTCTTGTAATTTTGGCAGATGAACCTACCGGGAATCTTGATTCAAAAAATTCATTGCTTATTTATGAATTATTTAAGAAACTTAATGAAACCAAAGGGCAGACTATAATTGTTGTTACTCATGATGAGCACTTTGCCTCACAGACTCATAGGATCCTGCATATTCTTGACGGAAAATTAGATAAGGATCTGTCGCTTGAAAAATAATATTTAACTATATCTGAAAGTAAAAATATATGTGCGGAAGATTTGAAAATACAATTTCACTTGAAAACCTTTTCAGCACTCTGGAGCTAAAGCAGATAAGTCAGAAAAATGAACTGACGCAGACCAATATAGCTCCGACGCAGAAAATAATGACCATTTTATCCCAGGGGGGAGATTTAAAGGTAGTTCCAATGAACTGGGGAATAAAATTCTCAAAGGAATCTCCATTGATCTTTAATTCTAGGATCGAGACAATAAAAGAAAAACCGTACTGGAGGAATTTATTTGACCGGAACCGCTGTATTGTGCCAATGACAGCTTTTTATGAATGGAAGACTGAAGGGAAACAGAAAATCCCTTACAGGATCTTCCTTAAAAATGAAAAATTCTTTTTTGTTCCTGCATTATATCTGGAAAAAGAAAAAGAACTCTATACCTCTCTTATCACAACAACTCCGAATAAATTTATTGAAAAGATACATCATCGCATGCCTGTGATATTAAAGATGAATCAGGCATTGGATTACCTGAAGGCTGATGGCGAGGAAAACCTTAACCTCTGTATTCCTTATATGATTTCAGAAGATATGGCAATGGAGAGGATAGCTTTGTAGATTGAATTTACTCCGGACAAGAAATCAGTCTAAGATATTCAAACACAGTTAAAACCTTCAGTATGCAGAATCCGATTCATCCAGAACAAAAAAACATAACAAAAGGCGAATTTATTAAGAATATAAAGCAGCTGATGCTAAAGCAGCATCAGCTAAGATAATAAAAGTTGGAAAAGGTTATTTCCTTTGGTATACCCTTACATAGTCAATTGCATGGAACTGCGGGAATACAGTTGTAGAATCCGGATTTCCCGGCCACGCTCCGCCTACTGCTGTGTTTAATATCAGGTAGTGAGGGCTATGCGGAATTCCATCGTTAGAGGTATGAACCAGTTTATCATCAATATACCATCTGATTGCATCAGGTTCCCATTCGAGTGCGTAGGTGTGAAAATCTTCAGAAAATGAATACTCAGCATTATATTTCACAGAAGAAGTTTTCTTTTCACCTTTGAATGTATAGTAGTGCAGAGTTCCATAGAACACTTTAGGTTCGTGTCCCAGAAATTCCATGATATCTATTTCACTGTACCATGGGCGGTATTCAGGTATCAGATTTTCCTTCCCATTAGCTACTGCCTCCTGCATTACATATTCCATCGGCCAATCACGGTTCTGGGGGTAGAGCCAGTAGGCAGGCCACATCCCCTGTCCCAAAGGGAGTTTGCCTCTGATCTCAAACCTGCCGTAAGTAATGGCAAGTTTATCTTTGGTATCAAGTCTGCCGCTTGTATAATGCTGGCTTCCGTAGTCTCTTCTGCTGCTCCTGATAATTAGATTCCCTTTCTCAAGATAAACCTCTTCAGGGATATAATACTGAAGTTCATTGTGTTTGCTGGTTTCTCTGGTTAGAATATTCCATTTTGATCTGGAAAGCTCTTTTCCATTAAACTCATCATTCCAGATAAGTTTCCACTGCTTTTTATTGTTTTTGCTTTGATCTTGTCCAAAGGATAAATTTATGCTGAAGCATATAAGTGAAAAAAGAAAGACAGCCGCAGTTATTTTCTTCATATCAGTATTCCTTTTAATAAAGTTGAAGAGAACCGGAGTCAGCACAACTAAACTGCTTAGAATGTATCTGCAAAGTTATTAATTTTATAAACAATAATCCCACCTTTTTTATTTTTCAGGTTTTTGAAATGAAAGAATGCATTCTCTAAAACAGGCTTCTGAAAACAGGCTTCTGAAAAACTCAATTCGGAATTTTCTTTACAATTAATAATTTATGTATTAGGTTTAGTCTGTAGAAACTTTGAAAGAAGAAAATTTAAAGTATAGATCATTTTCCTAAACAATATATTTTCTAACAGTTTCTAAGAGGAGAGGGGACATGGAAGAAGTTTACACTCAAAAAAACAATGAAGTAATTACACCTTCAGCTGCAAACAACACTGTTACCACAGGTGACTGGTTTTTAACTATGCTGATAACAGCCATTCCGCTGGTAGGTCTGATCATGCTTTTTGTATGGGCTTTTGGCGGAGGTACAAATCCCAGCAAACAGAACTGGGCAAAGGCTGCTTTAATCTGGATGCTTGTATCAGTTGTTCTTGGAGTTTTGTTCTTCGGAGCAATATTCGCTGCAATATTCCATAATTCGTAACTTAATTATGGACAGTCAATCTTTAAGGATAGTAATTCTTTTTTAAGAGAGTTCAAAGAGCCAGCTGGTATAATATCAGTTGGCTTTTTCATTAATACCATGCCTGTTTATAAATGTTTCCTTTTATAAGTGTTTCCTGCCATAAAATAACACTGGGAGAATATTCACCATGTTTCAGAATCTCTAACTGTTTATCCGGTTAGTACTTAACTTTATCCGCGGGGTATTTTCTATAATTCACATTCTTTTAAGCTGCAGGCATATCAATTTAATTAGGTCATATGAACTTTTGAATTTCCGTTATTTTCTTGACAATAAGTCAAAACCCGTTTATTATTAGCACTTCAATTTATAAAAAAAATATGAGCAGCAAATGCGGAAAGTATTTCTTCTTTTGTTTATAACACTATTGTCTTTTGTCGGATGTAAGTCATCAATCCTTGAAGATCCATCGACTTCTATTAAGTTTTCGATACCTCAGCCTTCACACGTTAAACTGACGGTGGAAAACAGTTATAAGACTGTTATTGCCACATTGGTAGATGGTGAATATTCTGCCGGGAATTATTCAGCTCTGATGAATATGTCAAACCTTCCTGAAGGCGTTTATTTCTATACGCTTGAATGCAGGAATGATGAAACCAAATTCTATTATAAGAAAACAAACAGCATGGTATTAATGAAATGATGAAAAAAATTAAGTTTCTTTTACTGACCTTTTTACTTGCAGGTTCTGTAATATTTCCGCAGAACAGGTTTAGTCTGGATATCGGATATGGTAATTATCTGAGCAATTCTGAAAACTCTTTAAGGATAATGGGTGATGAAAAATACCGCTCATATATTTTTTACGGCTTCAGTTTTCAGAAAGAGGATCTTTATGGATTAAACCTGATGCTCGAATACAGCTACAACAATATTAAGAAGGATGATATAATAAAGTTTTACCAGACAGGTGAAGCAAGTCCTGAAATAATTGGATCATTTAACGGTGATATGACACTTATTTGTCACAATATTGATCTGAGTTATATAAAAAATATCGGGAAGAACTTTTCTCTGGGAGCAGGTCCTTCGTTTGTTATTACAAACAGAATATTTGAAATTGACAGGAAATTAACAATTGATACCCGGCAGGTCTCATTATATGACAAACTTGCTTCTTCAGGCCTGGGACTGAGCGGATTTTTAATGTTCAGTCTGCCTTTAACAGAAGACCAAAAATTATTTTTAAATTCAAAATTAAAGCTAAGATATACCCACTCTGTCTGGTTTGATAAAGGTATAAGAAATCTGGATGATTATAATCAGGATTTTTTAACTGCACAGATATCAGCAGGAATAGGTTATTCATTTTAGACAACAATATTCCGGGGAATTATCTTCCGATAATTCCCATTGACTTTTTTAACCTTATCATTGCCGCATTGTAATCATAAAGGCCCTGTATATATGTTATCCTTGCATTAGATAAAAGAAGCTGGGCATCTGTTATTTCAGTTGCCGACCCAACCCCTGAATTATATCTTCCTTCGGCCAGTTTTAAGTTCTCTTCAGCAGACTGGATAAGCTTATTAGTGGCTTCAATTCTGTTTAATGCCTCGTTCATTGCCAGATAATTCTGTGATACTTCAAGCATAATAGACTGCCTTTGGTTTTCAATATTTGCCTGCACCTGCTGGACATTAGCCTGATTCTGCTCAACCTGCGCACTAACGGCAAATCCCTGAAAAATAGGGAAGTTAAGGCTAAGTCCTGCATTCCATCTGCCTCTTAAACCGGTTGGTTCAAAGCCGCTCCAGTTATATGTGCCGAATGCTGAAATGGCAGGAAGGTTCTGAGACCAGGCTGAGCTGACAAGGTTTTCATTAGCCTGCAGCCTGTAGCTAAGTGCTTTAAGCTCAGAGCGGTTATTAAATGAAATTGCACGGGCTGAATCGAGTGATATTTTAAATGGAACGATCTGAAGAGAATCGTTTAAGGAATAATTTCCCGGATTCTGAATTCCCATTGCATTTTCGAGCTGAAGCCTTGAGAGCTGAATCTGGTTCTGACTTCTTAGGAGCGTTACGTTTGCGTTTGCCACATCAACTTCAGCCTTTGTAACGTCATACTGAGGGCGTCTGCCTGCATTATAAAATGCCTGAGCAATCTTAAGATGCTCCTCGGCCTGTCTTAGAAGTTCCTCGTTTACTTTTTCCACATACTGCGACTGAAGAAATGAAAAGTAGGAAGTCTGCACGTTTACAATCACATTTTCTTTTGCGGAAATAAAATCAAAGTCAGATGCATTTACCAGGTCTTCACTTGCCTGGATTCTGTTGCTTGTCCGTCCGAAATCATATACCAGCTGGTTTACCGAAAGACCGGTTGTGTAGTTGTTATATTTCTGCTCCCTTGCAGGGAAATCAGGGTTAAATACAAAAGCTCCCTCTGTCCTGGACCCCTGTGCGTTAAGGCTTATATTAGGAAATAAACCAGACCTGCTCTGCCTTAATCCTGCAGCGCTTACATTATAATTTGCGCTGGCCACCCGGATAGCAGGATTATTTTCAAGAGCTAATTCTGTAGCCTGCTGAACTGACAATGAGCTGAAGCTGACCACTTTTGTCTGTCCGAAGGCGGTCTGTACAAATGCGCTAAATGAGGCAAAGAAAAATAAAATGAGTAAGGTTTTGCTTATTTGTTTCATTGGTCTGTGATCTCCTGCTCTGGCTTCATTTCAGGCTTAACATCCCGCTTTATTCTCTGCTCAAAAACAATGTATAATGCGGGCACAAAGAAGAGTGTAAGTATTGTTGAAACCGTAAGGCCGCCTATTACAGCAACTGCCAGAGGCGCCTGAGTTGATTCACCGCCAATGCCTGCAGCCATAGGTATAAGTCCAAGAACAGTTGCAAGTGAAGTCATAAGAATAGGTTTCAATCTTGTTCTGCCAGCCTGAAGTACTGCCTCAGTTAACGGCACACCGCGCATTCTAAGATGATTTGTAAAATCGACCAGCAGAATACCGTTGCTGACAACAATTCCAACCATTACAATTATTCCCTGAAATGATGTTACAGAGAGTGTCGTGTTGGTAAGGAATAATGCCCAGAGTACTCCAACAATTCCTAATGGTACAGTAAACATTATAATAAACGGATCCAGGAATGACTGGAACTGGGAAGCCATGACAACATAAACCAGAAGAATTGCCAGTCCGAATGCAAGCAGCAGATCGCGGAAGGTCTTCTGCTGCTGTTCAACATTCCCAGTCAGCCTGACTTCAAATCCCGGAGGAATTGTAATATTATCAAGCTTGCTTCTGATATCAGCTGCGACACTTCCAAGATCGCGTCCAGTTACATTTGCTGTTACTTCAACCAGTCGCTGCTGGTATTTTCTGTCGATCTGCACAGGTGCATTTGCACGTTCAATTGTTGCTATATTGCCAAGGAGCACTTGTTCTCCTGTTGGAGTAGTAATGTTTATCTTCTGAAGGTCGCCAATCTGTGAGCGGTAATCTTCATTTAGTCTTACAAGAATATTATACTGGTTACCGGTAACCGGGTCTGTATAGAGCGAGGCCACCGAACCGTTTATCATTGTATTAATTGTATTTGAGATAGTTGCCACATTAATTCCCAGGACTCCAGCTTTATTACGGTCGATCTTTACGCGAAGCTCAGGAAGGTTTTCCTCACGGCTTACCTGCACGTCAGTAGCCCCGGGTGTTGACCTTACAATAGAAGCAATATCCTTTGCAAGCTGGCTTCCTGCCTCAAGGTCGAATCCTCTAATCTCAACATCAATTGGAGCAGAAGATCCGAAGTTCATAAGGAACTTCAAAAATCCGCCTGTTGAAACGAACACAGTAGCCCCGGGAATCCTCGAGAGCTTTGGCCTTAGTGTCTTTACAATTTCAAAGACTGTTCTATTGCGTTCTTCAATTGGAAGCAATGCTACCTGTATGTTTGCCGCATGGCTTCCGGCGTTCCTTGAAAAAAAGTTTCCGCTCCTTGCAGCAGGCACGCCAATATCGGAGATCATAGCCTGAACTTCGGGCACATTCTGCAATATTATGCTTTCCAACTCACGAATGGTTCTGTCGGTTACTTCAGATCTGGTTCCAACAGGCAGCTTGACTGACATAGTAAATTGTCCTTCATCCTGCTCAGGGAAAAATTCAGTTCCAATAAATTTGAACAAAATAAGAGAAATTGCAGCAATACCAACTATTCCCAGTATAAGGACTTTTTTACGTCTTAACATTGAGCTTAATAATCCGACATAAAAATCGTCGACTCTTTCTAACCAGTCATGAGCAAACACCCTTACCCTGTCAGGAAATTTTTTAGACACCCGGTCCAGATGTTTTTCAGGCGGCAGATATTTAAGACACATAAGAGGTGTAACAGTTCTTGAGATGAAGAATGAACCGAATAATGCTACTGCTATTGTAATTGTCAGCGGTATAAAAAGCATCTTTGCAATGCCTGTTAAAAATACAATAGGAAGGAACACAATGACTGTTGTAAGTGTTGAGACAAAAATTGGTGAGGCAACTTCTGAAGCTGCAGCAAGTGTTGCCTGAAGCTTTGACTGTCCTTCTTTCCTTTCATTGTAATGTCGTGAAATAGCTTCAAGCTCTACAATTGAGTCATCCACAAGTCTGCCTACAGCAAGAGCCAGGCCACCGAAGGTCATGATATTCAGGGTAACATTACCAAACCTGAACCAGATAAATGTAATAAGAATTGAAAGCGGGATAGCCACAAGTATTATAAGCGTACCCCTCATATTTCTTAAGAAAAGCATAATTACAAGCATTGCAAGCACTGCTCCTAATAATGCTTCCCTCTGAAGCCCTGAAATAGTCTGCCTTATATAGAGCGACTGGTCGAAAGAAAGTGTAAGCTTAACATTTTCAGGTATGCCGTTTAGTTTCGGCAATGCTTTTAATACTCCGTCAACGACGTCGACTGTGTTGGCATTGGCAAGTTTCTGAACACGCATAGTAAGCCCGGGTTTACCGTTTATTCTGATGATCTCGGTCTGTTCCTGGTAGCTGTCTTCAACCTTTGCAATATCTTTTATTCTTACCGGAACACCGCTGACAACTTTTACAACTATATCTTCCATAGGCTGAATTACGTTAAAGCGGCTTTCGGTTTTAAGTGAGTAATCAAAGTTTCCTGTTTTCAGATCACCTGAGGGTATTATAAGATTTGAGCTTGCAATTGCACTTGAGACCTGAGCGACCGGTATCTGCAGAGCCTGAAGCCTGTCGCGGTCTATTGTAACGTGTATCTCCCTGATCCTGCCGCCTAAGACCTGTGCTGAAGCAACTCCTGGCAAGTGTTCTATCTGCGGCTCAATGTTGTTATATGCCAGGTCGTATAAATCTCTCTCATCCATATCGCCCGAGACAGCAATGTTGCATACAGGAAGGTTTGTAATATCAAACCTTAAGACTGTAGGCTGCTGGACTCCGGTTGGCAGCTGGTTTACTATACGGTTAACCCTTTGTACAACATCTACAAGGCCAACATCCAGGTTTGCATTCCAGTTAAAGTTTATTCTTACCTGTGAAATGCCCTCTTTTGTTGAGGACTGCACATAATCGACATCACTTACAGAGCTGACGTTTCTTTCGACTAATGTTGTTACAGACTGTTCCATGTCCAACGGTCCTGCACCCGAATAAAAAGTAACAGTAGTTACTACCGGCACAGTAATATTGGGCAAGAGGTCTACAGGCAGCTGTGTAAAAGAAACATAGCCGAAGATCATGATTGTCATTGCAAATAAAAATGTTGATATCGGATATTTAAGCGCTAATCTGGTTAACCACATAATTCCTCATTTCCCATAACATCTTTTCATATGTTCATATATATATATATGAGCCGCATTGCGGAGAATAGTTTTATTCATTATGCATCAAAAGAAAAAGGGAAGTAATCCCTTTGATTTATTTTCATTATCAGTTTATTATAATAATTCCATTTTCTTTCCCGGCGTGCGGGGTTTTTATCTATTGGCAAGTCTTACCTGCAGACCATCACGGGCAAAGTTCTGACCGGTAGAAATAATATCTTCCTGGCCTGAAAGTCCTGAGATTATCTCAGTGCGTCCGTTCTGTTCAATGCCCTGTTTCACGTTTGCTCTTCTTGCTTTCCCATTGTCATAAAGCATGACAAAATCGCCTTTTGCATCATGCAATAAAGCTTGTGCAGGGACGGTAATTGCATCAGGGTGGTTTTCTACAAATATTGAAACATCAGCAAACATACCGGGTTTTAACAGGTTCCCACGGTTGGGTATATCAATCTCAGCTGCCATTGTTCTGGTTGTAACATCAATTGCCTGATTAGTATTTGTAATTACACCTTCAAATTCCTTATCGGGGTAAGCATCTACCTTAATAATTGCTTTTTTATTCCGGGTAATAAAAGGTATATCCTTTTCGAGAATGTTGACAATGACTTTTAAGCTATCGTTTTTCATCACGGTAAATAATGTTGAACTCCCTGGCTGAACAAGTGCACCGCGGTCAAGAAATCTTTTTGTAACAAATCCTGAAAATGGTGAAGTTATCTTTGCATAACTTAGACGCGTTCTGGCAGTTGCGAAGTTTGCTTCTGCTACCTTCATTGCAGCTTCGGCATTATCCAGATCCTGCCGGGCAACGAGATTCTGTTCAAAGAGCTGCTTTGTCCTCTGGTAAGAGACCCTGGCATTAATAAAAGTTGCCGATGTCTGCTGGTAGGCCTGGTATAGTTCTGTTGAATCAATTATTGCCAGAACCTGATTTCGTCTTACAGCGGAGCCAAGGTCTACATAGATCTTTTCAATATTGCCGCTTACTTTTGAGAAAATATTTGCCTGCTGAATAGCTGCAATATCGCCTGTATATTTAAGTACAAATGCCACATCTTCCCTTAAAGGTTTTTCCACCTTTACCAGCGGAATATTCTGTCTTGGCACAGCAGCTGCGCTTTCAGCGGCTTTCCCCTGAAAGGCTCTGAATGCGACTAACCCTATTACAAGCACTATGACTGCTGCTATTATATATTTCCTGTTTTTCTTCATAAAACCTGTTTATTTTAATTAAATTTATCGTATGCTGTTTCTTTGACAGGTGCTGCCCCCGACATCTTAGAAAGGCCTGGGCAGTATTCAGAGAATGCATTCTTATTAACCCAAAATTGCCAAGCAGTTATGAACTGCATTTATTTTTCAGGATATACAGTTTAATTATATTACAACACACCTTAAGGCATGAAAAGTTTTCATTTTAATTAAAATATTTAATTCAATGGTTTCTTTAAGAAATTTGTTAGTTTGTTAGACATTAATAACACGAATTATATTATATTCCACGTTTTATTTGAGACTTTTGGAAAAAAATGGATAGAGCTAAAAAGATATTAAAAGATACATTCGGATATAATGAATTCCGGCCTCTGCAGAGTGAGATAATTCAGAATATTCTAAACAGAAAAGATACTCTTGTTGTAATGCCTACCGGCGGGGGAAAGTCGATCTGCTACCAGATCCCTGCACTTATTTTTAATGGCCTGACAGTGATAGTTTCGCCTCTTATCTCTTTGATGAAAGACCAGGTAGAGCAATTGCGCTTACTTGGTATAAATGCTGCACAGTTAAATAATTCAATTTCATCTGATGAATACAGAACTACAATCAGTAATATCAGGAATGGTAAGGCAAAGCTCCTATATCTGGCGCCTGAGTCGCTTTTTAAAGATGAAATTCAGGAGCTTCTTTCTGAAATTAAAATTGATGCAATTGCTGTGGATGAGGCTCACTGCATTTCAGAATGGGGGCATGACTTTCGTCCGGAATACAGGCAGCTAGGGCTGTTCAGAAAGAGATTCCCCGATGCAGTCTGTATCGGTCTGACAGCAACTGCTACTCCCACTGTGCAGGATGATATTGTTAATAACCTTAATATGAAACTTCCGCGCAGGTTTATTGCAAGTTTTAACCGGACTAACCTTTTCTTAAGGGTTATTGCTAAAAACGATCCTTTTAAACAAACAGTTGAGTTCTTAAAGGAATATGAGGGGCAATCGGGGATCATCTACTGCTTTTCCCGAAAGCAGGTCGATGTTCTTACCTCCAGTCTGGATGAGGCGGGCTTTTCTGTTAAGCCTTATCATGCAGGGCTTAGCGACCAGGAAAGAGCAAAAAACCAGGAAATGTTCTTAAAAGATGAAATTCAGATAATTATTGCAACTATAGCATTTGGTATGGGTATTAATAAGTCAAATGTACGCTTTGTACTTCATTACGACCTGCCTAAGAATATTGAATCCTACTATCAGGAAATAGGGCGCTCGGGCCGTGATGGGCTTAAATCAGACTGCCTGCTTTTATTCAGCTATGGTGACATTGCAAAATTCAACTACTTTATTGAACAGAAGGAAGAATTTGAAAAGCTTGTTGCCAGAATTCATCTTGATGCAATGGTGCGTTATGCAGAGGCACATACATGCAGAAGAATTTCACTTATCAACTACTTTGGCGAACACTATAATGAAGAAAACTGCGGTATGTGCGATAACTGTTTATCAGAAAAGAAGGATCTGACAGATGTGACAATTCCTGCACAGAAGTTCCTTTCGGCAGTAAAACGTACAGGCGAGATATTCGGTGCAGTACATATAATTGATGTTCTTCTGGGTTCTGAGGCAGAAAGAATTTTTATGAATAATCATCAAAATCTTCCGGTATATGGAATCGGTAAGGAACTTAATAAAAGCCAGTGGCAAAAACTATCACGGCAGCTGCTTTCTGCCAACTTTCTCCGGAAGGATATGCAGTACGGGGGTCTTAAACTAACCAGAAAAGCCAACGATGTCCTTTTTAAAAATGAAAAGGTTTATGCTGATATTTCAACACAGGAAGAAAAGATCAGAAAGATCAGACAAACCGATCAGAAATATGACGAAGTATTATTTGATATTTTAAGAAAGAAAAGAAAACAACTTGCAGATGAACAGAATGTCCCTCCTTATGTTGTTTTTTCAGATAAGGTACTTACAGCTTTATCTGCCTTCTATCCTTCAACATCAGATGAACTGCTTGACATTCAGGGAATTGGAAATGTAAAGGCTCAGAAATATGGAGAAATATTCCTTGAGATAATCAATAATTACTGCAGGACTAATAATATTAAAAGAAAGGAAAGGGATTGATTGGGCTAAATACCTTCATAAAGACTTGACATGGCATATATTCCTTTATATACTTCTTAAAGCAGACAAAATATGATAAAGTTGAGAAAGGATTATAAAATGCGGCGAATAGTTTTAATTCTTTTATGCGGAGTTTTTATGGCTGTTAATACAGAAGCTAAAATTCATACTGAAAATGTTGAATATACGGTTGATGGGAAAACATATCAGGGATATCTTGCTTATGATGATGCTCAGAAGGATAAAAAACCCGGGGTTTTGATCATACATGAATGGTGGGGCTTAAATGACTATCCTAAGAAAAGGGCAGAGCAGGTAGCCTCATTAGGCTATGTGGCGTTTGCTGCCGATATGTATGGAAAATGTGTAATTGCCAAGTCAGCTGAAGAAGCGGGAAAACTTGCCGGCTCAGTAAGGCAGGATCCTGTAAAAATGAGACGACTTGTAAATGAAGCTCTGAAGGTACTAAAAAGCAATCAGCATGTAGATCCTTCTAAAACAGCTGCTATGGGATACTGTTTCGGTGGTACTGTAGCACTTGAACTTGCCAGGAGCGGAGCGGATATAAAAGGTGTTTGTACTTTCCATGCAACGCTTGATACAAAAAATCCACAGGATGCTAAAAATATAAAAGCCAGGATTTTAGTAAATACCGGGGCTGATGACAAAGCAGTTCCGCCTGAACAGCGTCTTAATTTTCAGAAGGAAATGGATCAGGCTAAAGTAAACTGGGAGATGATACTTTACAGCGGTGCAGTCCATAGTTTTACAAATCCTGCCAGCGGGAATGATCCGTCAAAAGGTGCGGCATATAACGAGATTGCAGACAAGCGTTCCTGGGAAGCAATGAAAAACTTTTATACCGAAATTTTCAGTAAATAAGAATCATCAGTAAATAATATTTAATAAATAATATCAGCTATTACAGGCATATGGTCTGAAGGGAAGCGGCCGTTAAACTTTTCAGAAATTATTCCATGACTTATGACCTTCAGATCATTTTTAATAAAGATATAGTCTATTTTGTTTTCCGGATCAGTGTTCTTTCCAAAATTATTAAAAGAAACATTTGACCCATAGTGGGGATATACTGATACTTTCTGTGCATCTTTAAGAGTTTCTTTATCTGGGTAAGCTGAGCTTTCTGTAAGGATGCTGTAATATTCAGAAGAGGGCTTAAAGTTAAAATCCCCTGTAACAACAACGGGATTGCCGGCTGCAATTTCTTTGATTTTTTTGAGCAAAAGCAGTGCACTGTTTTTTCTTGCCAGCTGGCCTATATGGTCAAAATGTGTGTTAAAGTGAAAGAAGCTTTTCTTTGTGGATTTATCCTGAAATTCAGCCCAGGTAACCACACGGTTGCATGCAGCATCCCAGCCTCTGGAGACTTTCTGAGGTGTCTCAGAGAGCCAGAAAGTCGAGTCCTTTAAAATAGAAAACCTGTCAGAACGGTAAAGAATAGCCGAATACTCGCCTGATTCTTTACCATCATCGCGCCCAACACCAATAATTTTATACTCAGGAAGCAGTCCTTTAAGATCGTCAAGCTGAAGCTTTAAGGCTTCCTGTACTCCAATTATATCTGCCTTATTAAATCTGATCATATTTGCCAGATTTTCTTTTCTTTTTCCCCACAAATCCATACTATCAAGTTCTGAAGCTCCAGCGAACCTGATGTTATAGGTCATAATTCTTACGGGATTATCTTTTCCCTGTGAAAGAAGAGCTGCAGCTGAAACAAAATTAATAATTAGAATTAGATATAATAGAAATGTTTTCTTCATATAAAATGATACTTTAATATTTATTAATGCTGATAGAAATATAAGAATTTACTTTTTGAATGTTCTTAAAAATGTTTTACTTACCTTTATCAGTCCGTAAAATTTCCTCTTCATGTTTTTATTGTATAGGAAATCAATTCCACCTTTTAATCCATCATAAACACTTTTATCATGTGGGTGCCACCACATATTTTTCTTTACTCCCGGGAGAATATCATCAACAACAACCTTAGGTTGTGTCATTTCCTCAATGCCCAGATATCCATGGGTTCTGCCAAGTCCGGATTCTTTAACTCCGCCCCAGGGAGTTTCAGCCAGGCCATGGCTCATCAGGTGGTCATTTATCATAATTGAACCTGCTTCCAGGCGGGAAGCAATATAATGCGCCTTCTTCCTGTTTTTTGTCCAGACAGAAGCAGTAAGTCCAAGATTAGTTCCGTTTGCTTTTTCTATTGCCTCATCAATTGTAGTAAACTTATCAATAGTCACAACCGGACCAAAGGTTTCTTCCCGCATGA
>JBLNEL010000514.1:0-3886 GCA_050262615.1 Bacillota bacterium | reverse complement strand
TCCTTTTTGATGGATCCTTGTCCTGTTCAGCCCTGGGACGGCAATCCCAATGTGCACTAATAAATATCCTGTTTTTCGAAGCAGGATTAAATTTTGCAATAACATTGGTCAGGTTAAGCTGCTCATTATCATATCCCTGATATGTAAAGCTCTGCAATATAACTGTATCTGCATATTTCTCCAGCTCAGTTTTGAAGTAATTCAATGCGGCCTGATGTCCCATCGAGTTTGGATTTCTTGGACCGAAAGCTACCTGTTTTTCAACCTGCGTATATGCATTTGCTCCATCAAATCCCGGAAGATTTGCCTGCTCTTTTAAATGATAAACCGGTTCGGTCTTTGGAGTTTCTTCATTTTTATTGCACGATAGAAAACCAAATGTCATAATTATTAATATTATTAACGAATATTTCATATAATTGTTGGACTATTTTTCACCAAATTATTTAGATTTGTAAAGATACGCATTTCTTTACAAATTTTAGTATCAAAAAGTAATTTAACTTTTCAGCAAAGGAAGAACCTTTCAAATATGAATATCCAAATCCAGGAACTTGAACAGTCAGCTCTGAGACTCGAGCCGGAAGAAAATGAACGCAAAGAATTATTAAGCAGAATTATCGAATATTCAGAAAATTTTCTAAATAACCTCCATAGGCTTCCAGCTTATAAAATGACAGAAACAAAAGGAATTGAATTATATGATTATCCATTTTCTGATGATCCTGCAGATATTAACCAGATACTTGAATTATTAAGAAATAATGTTGATACTCCCGGATTAAACCCTGCCTCTGGAGGACATCTTGGGTATATACCTGGCGGCGGTATTTATTATTCTGCCCTTGGAGATTTCCTGGCTGACATAACTAATCGTTATGCAGGAGTATTTTTTGCGTCCCCCGGAGCTGTAAGAATGGAAAATATGCTCTTAAACTGGATGTCTGAATTAGTTGGCTATCCTGCTGCTTCAGGAGGCAACCTGACTTCCGGAGGAAGTATAGCTAATCTGACCGCAATCGTAACTGCTCGGGATGCAGCTGGACTGAAGGCAAAAGATTTTGAACGATCTGTAGTATATTTATCTGAACAGGTACATCATTCGGTGGAAAAAGCACTGCGTATTGCTGGACTAGGTGAGTGTATAAAAAGAATTATCCCTTTAGATGAGAACTTCAGAATGATTCCGGATTCTCTCGAGCAGGCAATTTTATCGGATAAGAAAAATGGACTTTATCCATGGCTTATCGTAACTTCAGCCGGAACAACTGACCTTGGAGTAATTGACCCGCTTATTCAAATAAGTCAGATTGCTTCATCTTATAAGATATGGCTTCATGTAGATGCCGCATATGGGGGATTTTTCATGCTTTGCGAATCAGGAAAAAATAAACTTAAGGGAATTGAAAATTCAGATTCCCTGATCATGGATCCGCACAAAGGACTATTTATTCCTTATGGCTCCGGAGCAGTTCTGGTAAAGGATAAACTCAAAATGCTTGAATCTCATCATTACAGTGCTAATTATATGCAGGACGCATTAAAGTCTCAGGATGAACTAGCATCGGCTGATCTGTCACCTGAACTTTCAAAACATTTTCGCGGTCTTAGGCTTTGGCTGCCGCTTAAACTTTTAGGAATAAAACCTTTCCGAAATGCTCTTGAGGAAAAGATCCGGCTTGCCAGATATTTTTATGAAACTGTTTCTGAATTCCAGGGCTTTGAATTAGGTCCATATCCTGACCTTTCAATAGTTTCATTCAGATACCGCCCTGAAAATGGAAACCAAAATGAGTTTAATAAAAAATTGGTCGACGAAATCCAAAGAGATGGAAGAGTCTTTCTTTCTTCAACTGTTATAGACCAAAAGTATACATTAAGACTTGCAGTGCTTTCCTTCAGAACTCATAAAGAGACGATTGACCAGACTATTGCAATTCTAAAGGAGAAAATTGATATTCTTAAGAAATAATCAAAAATAAAGTTCGTAGAGTAACAAATTTTACAAAGATGAAAATTCAGATATCCGGTAACATTGAGTTAAATATTCATATTGATAACCAGAAAACTTCAACCGAAGCCTGCCCGGTTATTTTTCTTCATGGTTTTTCAGGAAGTTCTTCCGACTGGCTGTCTGTTTTCAATAAATTACCGCAAAGATTCTCTCCTGTAGCTTTAGATTTTATCGGTCATGGGAAAAGCAGCTTACCTGAAGAAGTTTTTTATTACACTGCTGAATCTATTGTTATGCAATTAGATCAACTATTCAACATACTTGGATTTAAGGAAATAATTCTGTTGGGATATTCAATGGGCGGCCGGGCTGCTCTTTCATATGCTGCTAAATTCCCAAAGAAAGTAAAAGCGCTTATTCTTGAGAGCGCAACTCCTGGGATAAAAGATGATCAGGAACGGCTCAATCGAATTAAAAGCGATGAAGACCTTGCCCGCTTTATTGAAAATAACAGCCTTGAAAAGTTTGCAGATCGTTGGATCAATCTGCCGTTGTTTGATTCTCAAAAAAAACTCCCCCTGGAGATTATTGAGAAATCAAGAAACAGTAAACTTAATAACTCCCAAAAAGGACTGGCAAATTCCTTACGTGGGTTTTCAACCGGACAAATGCCCCAGTTGTGGGATTCACTTATGGAATTAAACATGAAGGTACTGATAATTACCGGCAGTCTGGATGAAAAATTCACGAAAATTGGCAGTTTAATGCATGAAAAACTCCCGGAATCCCGTCATGTAATTATTCAGGATGCCGGGCACAATATCCATTTAGAAAAACCGGAAGTTTTCTTAAATTTGTTAATGGATTTTCTCGATCAGATTTAATGATCCTAAAAATAAAAATTAAATAATTACTGCAGAAAAATCCCCTAAAGAAAGAAAAAGAGGCAAAATGAACTTTAACTGGAAAACAGCAAAAGAATACCAGGATATTATCTATGAAAAAATGGAAGGTATTGCAAAAATTACTATAAACCGTCCTGAAGTAAGAAATGCTTTTCGTCCCGAAACTGTAATGGAAATGTATAATGCTTTTCTCGATGCCCGCGAAGATCCTCAAATAGGCGTAATTCTACTTACTGGCAAGGGACCTGCAAAAGACGGTAAATATGCTTTCTGTTCAGGCGGAGACCAGAGAATACGTGGGGATCAGGGGTATGTCGGAGGAGATGGTGTCCCAAGACTTAATGTTCTGGATTTACAGAAACTTATAAGAAGTATACCTAAAGTGGTCATTGCACTTGTAGCTGGCTATGCTATTGGCGGTGGGCATGTCCTGCATGTTGTTTGCGATTTAACAATTGCTGCAGATAATGCTATCTTTGGACAAACAGGACCTAAAGTCGGAAGCTTTGATGGAGGTTTTGGAGCAAGTTATTTAGCAAGACTAGTAGGACAAAAGAAAGCACGTGAGATATGGTATCTCTGCAGACAATATAATGCTGAAGAAGCCTTTCAGATGGGTTTGATAAATAAGATCGTTCCGGTAGAGAATCTTGAGAAAGAAGGGGTCCAATGGGCACGTGAAATCCTTGAAAAAAGCCCGCTTTCGATCCGTCTGCTGAAATCTGCTTTTAATGCTGAACTTGACGGTCAGCAAGGTATACAGGAATTAGCAGGTAATGCTACACTCCTTTATTATATGAGCGAAGAAGCTCAGGAAGGGAAAAAAGCTTACCTGGAGAAAAGAAAACCTGATTTTAATAAATTTCCAAGATTGCCATAAATAAAACAATGACAAGAAGTACTCAAGAAATAAAATCAAATAAATTTAATAGCTGGTTACTTGCAAGCCGCCCGAAGACTCTGCCGGCTGCAGTTGTGCCTGTTCTTGTAGGATCTGCTCTCGCTTTTTATGAGAACAGTTTCAAAC
>JBLNEL010000513.1:0-14515 GCA_050262615.1 Bacillota bacterium | reverse complement strand
TAGCCGGACTGATACCATACTTTTGCAATAGAGACATCAAGTTTGTTCTGAGGAATGATCTGTCCTGCTGAAGAAACAAAGTCAGTCCAGTTAAATCTAACGTTAGTTAACTGAGCCTTAGGCTGAATAAGAATTGAGAATGGTTCAAATTCACCTCTGCAGACTCTTGCTGAAAGTTTTTCAACTGCGGTCACGCCGGCAGGAATGTTCTTTCCACTTAATTCATTATGAACAGTTGCAGGCATTGCAAATACATCCATTTGAGCAGCAGCATTGGAGGTTTTATTACCTGAAGTGCTGTCTGCTAAAAGGGAGGCATTATTTGCCATTAACTTTCCGTTGAAAGAAAAATGAAAAGAAAGAAAGGCCAACATCATCACAATTAGTCTTGTCTTTGTAGTCATCGTAACTCCTTATACCTAAATCATTGATCGTCGGGCTTAATAAGACAAGTAGGGTGCCATTTACTCATTTCAGCTTTTTAGTTTATTTTCAAAAGAATGTAAGTCTTACAATTGCATAGGGATGGCTAATATTGTTCAGTTGTTATATATCGGCTTCTACTCTGGATCATTTAGTGCCCTGAATGAAAGTTCCCTGACGGAGGATTTTTTTTTGGAAGCGTGATTAATCTCAAAAAAGAAAGCAACTATCAACTTTTTATTTTGCTGAAATTCAGGCTTTGGTCTATATTAATAAGTAAGCAGGAGGGTCAATCAGATGGTAAAGAAATATGTAGTAAAGAGTTTTGTTTTTATATCAATTTTCATTTATATGATTACAATGATCATAGTAAACATTGCTCTCAGCTTTGTGGATCTATGGGATTACAGCAGCAAAAGGTTACACAGGCATACTTAATACAACAGATAATTCTTTACAAATTCAGCCAGAGAAAGGTCACTGATTTCTACATGGGATAATATTGTCTGACCAGAAAAAAACCTCAAAAATACCTCAAAAACGCGGTTTTAGTTCCATTTATTTGACCTAATTTAAAGTCCGTTTTATTGAATTTCTGCAACCAACATACTAAAAACTCTGTTAGTATTTTTGCAATCAGAGGAAAAGAAAAATCAATATAAGGACATAACGAAGATGGAAACAACTTTAACCAGCAAGAGCAATACCGGGGTTATAACAGTCAATGATCTGGTAATGAATCTTGAAAAGAAAAAAGAACTGGCACAGATCTTCATAAAAAGCGGATTAATACCGACGCAGTTAAATACACCTGAGAAGGTTTTAGTCTGTATGTTCAAATCGCAGGAACTTGGCTTGCCTGCGCTTGAGGGGTTAAGCGGAATGGCGGTGATAAACGGAAAGGTTACATTACAGGGCAACCTGCTTTTAGCGTTAATTAACCGCAGCAACAAGGCAAAAAAGATCGTAATCGATGAACAGGATAACTATTGTTCAGTTACCATGAGCCGCAGGGATTACGAATTTGAATATACATTTGTCTTCAGTATGGATGATGCCAAAAAAGCAGGGCTTCTAGATAAACAGATCTGGCGTCAATATACGAAAACGATGTTAAAATGGAGAGCAGTTTCAGGTTGTGCCAGAGTAGTATTTTCAGATATAATCGGCGGTTTATATACGCCTGAAGAAATCATCTCTACAAGTGATAATGTTGAGGCAAGTCTGGATGAGGATGAGAATATACAGATCATTGAGAAGATTGAGAGAATTCATCCAACCTCAGAGTTACCGCCGGCAGATCTTTCCGGTACCGGCATAACAGATGAACAGCAGGAAGTAATAAACTCTGAAGCTATCGACAGAATAATGGCAGGATCTTTCTGGAATGGAAAGGTATATAAAAATAATTCAGTATACATTGATAATCAGAAGTTCCAGCTTTCGCCGGCAGAACTGGAAAAATTCCTAAAGATATGGGATGATCTGCAGTCCGGGAAAAAAGAAACAGTAAGCAGTGACGATCTGCCATTTTAATTAAATCATAAAAATCCATCATAAGCATTTCAGCCCCTTCATTCCGGCTTATATCAGGCAGGAACCGGAGGGGTTTTTTGTTAAGTCCGGCTTGCAATTGGATTTTAATTTTATATTTTAGACTTATCAACAAGCTGCCAAAAAATAGATAAGGTTTATTATGTCCCGCAAGACTCAAAATGATGTATCTGCAGAAAAAACAATTTCTAATATTAACGCTGTTGAGAATAATGCTATTGAGATTCATGAGCAGTTCCGAAATGCAATTGACCTGATGGAAGATCCATTTGTAATACTTGAAGCAGTAAGAAATAGCAGGGGTGAAATCACAGATTTTATTTACCGTTATTTAAATAAATCAGCTGCTGAAGAGAACAAGCTGGAAATTGAAAGCACAGTTGGCTGTAAGCTGTCAGAAATTCTGCCTGCAATTCATTCGAGCAGTATTTTCCAGGCGTACTGCAATGTTACAGAAACCGGGGTTCCGCAGAGACTCAGATCTCAGCCTTACGAAGATGAAATAAAGGGCAGGGCATTAAAGGGTATTTTTAATTTGAATGTTACCAAGCTTAATGATGGGGTCGCTATTACCTGGCGTAACATATCCAGAAAGATCAAAATTGAAAGCAATCTTAAAAAAGCGATTGATATACTTAAAGAGAAAAACAAACAGCTGGAGAAGTTTTCAAAAAGACTTCATAGTGAAATTTCCGAACGTAAAGAGATCGAGCAAAAAATGATCAGGGCAATGAATGAGCTTGCCCGTTCAAATAAGGAACTCGAGCAATTTGCCTACATAGCATCGCATGATTTGCAGGAGCCGCTTAGGATGATCTCAAACTTTGCGCAGCTTCTATCAAGGCAGTATAAGAATAAGTTAGGAGCTGATGCAGATGAATATATAAATTTTATAATTAATGGAACCCGGATGATGCAGAACCTGGTAAGTGATCTGCTTAAGTTTTCGAGGATATCAACAAAAGCCAAAACGTTTGAGAAAACCGATCTGAATACTATTCTTGAAACAGCTCTAAATAATCTTTCGATCAATATAAAAGAGACAAATGCACAGATAATGAAAACGGATCTGCCGATTGTCAGTTGCGATAAGACGCAGATACTTCAGCTTTTTCAGAACCTGATCAGCAATGCAATAAAATTTACAAAGGGCAGAACTCCAGAGATAAAAATCAACTGTAAAAAAGAAAAAGATGATTGGGTCTTTTCAATCAGTGATAACGGGGTAGGTATAGAACAGGAGTACTATGAGCGTATATTTGTAATTTTTCAGAGGCTGCATACACGTGATGAATATGAGGGAACGGGCATAGGCCTGGCAATATGCAGAAAAATTGCAGAAGGGCACAATGGGCGCATATGGGTAAGGTCTGTTCCAGGAGAAGGCTCCACATTCTATTTTACTCTTCCGGCTTTATAATTTAGTTTTATAAATTATTGAATACAGTTGCATCTTTTCTGAAAAATCCTTACCTAATATAAACCAGCAGCGTTAGAAGACAAAAATAAAGGAGGGGTCATTATGAAAGATAGTTCAACAATTCTTTCCACAAATTCTATCAGCCATCAAAATAAAGTTCCAGCAAATAGTACTTCTTTGGATGAAAGCCGCAAACCGGTTGTGCTTGTAATTGATGATGATAAAAGAATAATAGAATCATTCAGGTTCCTGCTCGAATCTGAAAGCTGCAGTATGGTTGAGGCTTCCAACAGTGAGGAAGTCATAGAAAAAATAAAAGGAAAACAGATTGATCTGGTTATTACGGATTTTATGCTGAAGACCAAGAGCAGCATTGAACTTTTTACTTTAATCAGAAAAGCAAATCCCAATACTCCCATTGTAGTTATGACCGGCTATCCTGAACTTATCAGCAGTACTGACATCAAAATGTTCGGAGGGAATCATCTTATGACAAAACCGCTTGAACTTACTAAACTTCGCGGTATTATCAGAAGTTATTGTAATCCTCTGCATGTGATGAACTAAAAAAATATTAGAGGATAAAATAGTATAATCAGTACTTCCAGATCTTGTCACACTAAAATAGGAATAGTGCAGGTTGAAGATCAATAATACGAAATCCGTACAAGCAAACTTATCGCTCGACAGATATATTAAGGAAATTGCAAAGAATAAGGTACTGAGTGCTGAAGAAGAAATTGACCTTATGAAGAGGATCCGAAACGGGGATAAGTCAGCTTTTGAAAAGATGGTCAAATGCAATCTCAAATTTGTTGTTAAGGTTGCTAATCAATATTCAGGGCAGGGTTTGCCAGCCGATGATCTTATAAATGAAGGCAATCTGGGACTAATAAGGGCAATTGAAAAATTTGATGAAACCAGAGGATATAAATTTATTTCATATGCTGTATGGTGGATCAGGCAGGCAATACTGCAGGCTTTAAGTGAGCAATCGAGAATGATAAGGATACCGGGCAACAGAATTGATAATATATCCAGAATTTCAAAAGCAATAAATGAATTTGAAAGTGAATTTCAGCGAATTCCGACTAACGAGGAAATTGCTCAGAAACTAAATATGAAGATCGATGATGTAATTACTGCAGGTGAATACAGTTTCAGGTCGATGTCATTAAACTCACCTGTCAATAGCTCGAATGAAGATTTCGGAACGCTTTTAGATATAATTCCTGATACACTTGAAAGTCTGCCTGACAAATCTTTACTCGATCAATCACTAAAAGAACATCTCAGGATGTCCTTAAATCTTTTGAATGAGAAAGAGGCTTTGGTAATAAGATTTTATTTCGGTATAGACAGAGATACTGCACTGACATTAGAAGAAATAGGAGAGATGCTGCAGTTGACAAGGGAAAGGATCAGGCAGATAAAAGAGAGGGCATTAAAAAAGCTGAGGCATGCATCAAAATGCAAACATCTGCTTTTGTCCTGAAAATATTACCGGGTTAGCTGGAAAGTGAAAAATGCGCAGCAAAAGCTGCGCATTCACATTTTGCTGCAATCTTATAAAAGATCCTAGGTATAAATTACCATCATTCCGATAATAATCATAAATAGTATTACTACGCCAAGGTATAAGGAATCCTTTAGTTTTTTTCTAGCTGCCGGAACATACTTGATCCTTCTCATCATTCTGAATAAATCCAACATTATTTCCCCCTATAAAATTATTAAAGATTAACTTTAATAAGTCTAAAACCGTGCCTTTCTGGATGATGACAATTTGCAGCGTTTTTCAACATAACAAAGTACACACACGGGAGAAAATTCTAAAAATCATACCGGCAGTTTAATTATTAGAATAACAGCAAAAAAAACGCAGCAAAAGCTGCGCTTATTTATTATCAAGACAAATTACTATTTTTGTCTAGTAAAGCAGTAATTGATTTTAAATCTTTACTATCAAGTATTTCATTTTCTTTAAGTGATATCATTTCAAGCATGAAATCCTCATATGAGCACTCTATTTTTTTATCTGCCAGTTCGGAGATAATTTCTTGTTTTCTGTTTTCGAATTCCTCTGGTGAATACATACCATTTTTGAGAAGATGGGCAGCCTTTTTCAGTTTTTCTTTAAATTGGCTTACATAAATTGTGTTTTGGATTCTCTCTTTTTCTAAACTTTCCTTTCTTGCGATCTCCTCAATTTCTTCTTTTCTTCTCAATATTTTTTCATTTTCAGTTCTGATCTTTCTACTGATTATTTCTTTTTCTTTTCTTCTGATCGCAGATATCAGTATTGGAGCTACAATCAGTAAAACAATCAAAGCAAAAAAAGTACCTATCAGAGGCATCTGTTCACACTCTCATCCTTAATTAAAAATGTATTTTTTGATTGTATTAATTTCTTCATTTGTAAGAATCTTTTGTTCCTTTAAAGAGACCAATTCGAATAAGAAATCATCTGGGTTCATATCTATTGGTTTATAAGAGAGTTCGGAGATCAGCTTATCTTTTCTTTTTTGATGATCATCGTTATCAATAAGTTCATTTTTAAATAATTTATCCAGTTTTTTAATACTATCTACAAAATCCTTAGCCTTCACCTTATTTTTTTCTTCTTCTTCCTGGCGGCGTTCATTTTCCAGTTTTTCTTTTTTCATCAGATCCTGATGTGCTCTCTGCTGCTGGTCTATTTGTTCGTTTAGCTGTTGTGCCATATTATATGCATCAACAATGCCGTAAATCCAAATAGCAAGTCCGGGTATAACAAATAGAAACCATCCAATGATTGCTCCTATCATTAATCCTATTCCTTTACCTACTGAGCCGCAGTACATCTGTCCTGCACCGGTAATAAAAAACGACAATAAACCTGCAACGAATGGTTCTTTACGCTGTAAATTTTGTTCCATGAGTTTACCTGCTATTTATTTGAGACTTAATTAAAGATATATCTTTCTGGCTAAGTATATTTTCATCCTTTAATTCAATAAGAGCTATAAGAAAATCCTCGGTATTTTCAGGTGCTGAACTTTTTAGTTTTGAGATACATTCCTGTTTTTTTGCTTCATATTCTTCAGCTGTAAGCATACTGTTGATAAAAAGTTTATTCAGTTTTTTTATTTTTTCACAAAAATCATTTGAAAGGTCAATTTTCTGCGAAGGCTCTTCTGAAGATGCGGTATAAAAGCGGCTTACCTGATTCAAGGCATTTTCAAAATCAGCAACATTCTGACGGTTCTTACCATAATCTATTAATTGAAAATGGGCACATATACTTTTAACCACAATACAGTTTCCTCCCAAAATGTTAATCACAATATTTTCTGCCCAGGATTTCCAGCTGTAGCCAGTACGGGAGCAATACTGAGAATCAGAGATTTTTTGGTAACTCCAGGGTAGTATTTCAAATGCCTTCTCTATTAAATCTGCAGGGTTTACATCAGGAACAGTATAGATTGTTTTTTCAAATGAAGCTCTCATAACATAATATCAAGTCTAAATATTAAAAATCTGATAATTTGGAATGGCATATATAAAGCAAATTAATTTATTAATCAAATTGAGCAGGTGGAATTTTATAAATATAAAAAAAATCAAGAGAGTAAAGCATTAAAGAAATAAGCAGATCTTACGGCAAATGGGATAAGGAATGTCTGTATATATATATGTTGTTATAAAGGCATATGAGGAATTTGTCTTTGAAGCCATTAGGGCAGCTATTTCAAAAGGTTCCATTACTAAACAGGGCAGATATTCCTGATTACTGAAAGCAAACAGCCAAAGAGAAAATGCCTGTAATTTGAATATAAGAATAAATCAGAATAGAAGGCTTATATTGCTTTTGGGCTTGTATTAATAAACAGAGGTTTATAGAATGAAGTATGTACCATAATATGAGGATTTCAGTATGAGTAGGAAAAGCTATCTTAAATTATTTCTTAGTGCTCTTCTTTTTGTAATGTTTATTTATCCTGTTCAAAGTGAACTAAGTGCCTTTACAAATAATCTCCAGGATTCGACCAGACATGGTAAAATGGATCATAGCAAGATGAATCGTGAAAAAACGGACCATGGAAATATGGATCATGGTAAAATGGGCGGTATGAAATCTGATGCAAAAATGCAGTCTGACAGGAAAATGAAATCAGACATGCAGACGATGCATAAAAATATGATGAACAAAAAAATGACTGGTGATCCTGACTACGACTTTGCCTCAATGATGATCGAGCATCACAAAGGTGCTGTAAACATGTCCAAAAAAGAAGTTAAAATGGGCAAAGACCAGCAAATGAAAACAATGGCAAAAAAAGTAATTAATGATCAGAACAAGGAAATAAAGGAACTTCAGGCATTTGTCAAAAAGAATAAACCATCAAAGACGAATGATAACGATATGACAGGTTCATCGGATAAGCAAAGTTCAAGTAAGAGTATGATGGACAAAATGAACAACATGAATGAAAAGATGCAGAATATGCAGATGAAAGGGAATCAGGATCAGGACTATGCATCGATGATGATCATGCATCATCAGCAGGCTGTTGATATGGCAACAGAATATATGAATAACGGCAAAAATGAAGATCTTAAAAAAATGGCTCAGAGAATGATTGATGAAAACAAAGATCAGATCAATAAGCTGAAGGACTGGCAGGGTAGCCATAAATAAAAATTATTCTTCAGATTATTATTGGCTAATGTAAAAGCTAACCGGAGCAGTCAGATACTACATTAGCCAATATACCTCAAAAGTTATTTTATCTCATTTCCTGATCAGTAACATTTACTGAATGAAAATTTCTGCAGGCTTCAGCACATCTTTTGCATGCATCAGCGCATTTTGCGCAATGATCATGGTGGTCTCTGTGCTTTTCGCATTCCTGCTGGCACATAGTGCAAACTTTTTCGCAAACACTAATAAACTGCTGAGCGATTTCCGAATTTCTTTGAATTAATCTTGCGCCTTCGTAGCAAATCTCTGCGCAATCAAGATCCAGTTTTATACATCTGGCCAGCATTTTTACATCCTGTTCATTTAAACAGGCATCAGCGCACATATCGCATGTCCGGGCACATTCGATCAGGGACTGGACTAAAGCATCATTTTGTTTCATATAAACTCCTTTTTATAATGTTTGATAATTTATTATTACTTTAATCCGGGCTTTCTTCAAGGTAAAAAACCAGCATAGATGAAGCTTTAGCAAGAGCTGATTTATATTACAGAGTAATATTCCATATTTTGCTGTCCAGGCTATTAAGAATTACCCTCCCCGAAAATGGGATTGAACCATATCCTCAAGCTTTTAGCTTTCTTTTATAGATATCTGATATAGGACCTTCAGAAAGATGTTGTTTTCTCTGAAAATGACAATCTCACAGAACTTATCATTCTTTCAGAGCTACAGTTATTTAATGTTCTTTGTATTTGAAACTTAACGCAGGAGAAAAAAGATGAAAATATTTAAGTTACATATCTATACTGCAATCATTTTGTTTGTAATGTCTT
The DNA here is from genome assembly GCA_050262615.1 of Bacillota bacterium. GTDB lineage: Bacteria > Bacteroidota > Ignavibacteria > Ignavibacteriales > SURF-24 > JAUZPB01. The sequence goes on along the minus strand of JBLNEL010000513.1, from coordinate 5,597 downwards.
ATAAGCTTAATGCGCAGATGTGGCATTTCAATCCGGATTCACTCAAGGAAGTAACGTTAACAGGAAAGATAATCATAGATAGCCTTACCTCCCCAATGGGCATGTATTATCTAGACACAGATTCAAATGGTACTCCGGAATATATGCTGAACTTAGGTCCATCGTGGTATAAACCTGACAGCAGCAGTGCTCAGAGGCCAGTAAACGGAGCCCAGGTCACTATCAAAGGGGGAGAGGTAGAGTCTGCAATGATGAACAATTATAAAATGATAGTTGTATATGAAATTAATGGAGCATTTTGGCGTGATCCATTCGATCCCACGTGGAACAATATGGGGTTTTATTCACATATGGGTGGTCATATGAGCAACGGGTGCAGTTCATTCGGTTTTGGTTTTATGCATGATACATTAAAGGCAGTTTCACTTAGCGGTAAAGTACTAACGGATACAACTTTCGTAAATGAGCTTTCATATCTGGATGTTAACAACGATAAAAACCCGGATTATTTCCTGAATTTAGGACCATATTGGTATCAGCCTCTCTCAGGAGCTAAAAGACCTGGAAATGGTGATTCAGTTAAAATTACAGGAGGACTCCTGGAAAGAAGTCCAATGAAAATGGTGCTGGTCTATACTATAAACGGACAGGTATGGCGTGATAGTACAACAATAGGTAAAAATCTGGGAGGCGGCTGGATGTTGAGGAATATGACCGAGTCTGTCAGAATTCACTCTCCGTTTGATACAACAACCTGGATGATGGTAAATCCAGGCTGGCATACTGGCGGGATGATGGGCGGCGGAATGATGATGCCAGACAGTCTCTTTGGGCAAATTCTCGAACTTCTATCAGGCAGCATTCCAAACAGGGGGAAGGAAAACATACTGGCAGCATATGAAGTAAGTTTTTTCTCAAACAAAGGTATAAATCCAATGTGGCAAAAAGGCATGTGCGGAAGCCGGATGAACTTTAACAATGCGGTTAAAATGCAGCTTCATTTTAATGATCAGCAATTGAAAGCAGGTAATTTTAACAAAAATACAATAAAGGTTAAGTATTGGGACAACAATACAAGTACCTGGACGGCAATAAATAATACAGTTCTTAACAGTTCAAACAACACGGTATCCTTTTCCCAGAATTCTGCCGGCAGTTTTTTAATACTTACTGCAGAGACGAACATTACAGAAGTTGAAGAATTAAAAGGAGGTTTGCCGGAAAGATATTTTCTGGATCAGAATTATCCCAATCCTTTTAATCCAACTACAGTAATTACATATCAGATCCCGAAGGCGGGGATGGTTACTTTGAAAGTCTATGATATTTTGGGAAAAGTAGTGGCTGAACTTGTAAATCAGAATCAAAACGCAGGAAGTTATTCAGTGAAATTTGGTGCTGAAAACCTTTCAAGCGGCATTTATATTTATGAACTCAGGTCCGGAGAATTTCTGCAAAGCAGGAAAATGACAGTAATAAAGTAGGATCTCAGGCTATTGACCTCCATATGGTATACCGGGGGACTGTCTTATAAGTCAGAATTTATGAAAAATATTTGTACTGATATTATTTTCCAGAAATACATTTTCCTTTAAAAATATTCATTAAATTTGGTTTATCAGACAGTTCCTTTCAATCTTAAATTTCAATTCTTAAAGTTCAGTGCAACAGAAAATTATTTAAAAAATAAAACTTGCTTGATTTAGTTATTTCTCCTAGTTTCCGCATGCAGAAATTGCCGGATTTGGGCCATTTGCTGCTTCTCCGGAAATGGCCCTTCCAAAAGCTGGCATTTACCGCTAGTTGTATATTTTTTTACTAATTAAGGGTATTGGAATGAAGAAAATTCTATCTGTTATTAGTTTAATAATGATCATATTTACGTGCAGTACGTATGGTCAGTTAAACTATACTTTTTCTGCTAGTTCTGGCAGCTTTACTCCTCTAACAGGAGCATCGCAGTTTACGTGGACAGCTGCAACTGCAAATGATGAGGAGTATTCTGCAGTTACAGATCTAGGCTTCACGTTTACATATGCAGGCACAGCCTACACACAGATCCAGGCATCTACAAATGGTTTTATAAGGTTCGGCAGCGGACTTACATCTGCAACTGCAGCCGATGCGCTTGATGGTGTATTAAGGCAGGTAGCAGCTCCATTATGGGATGATCTGGCTGTAGGAGCTACAGCTACAGATGTTACTTATCTGTCTGAAGGGTCAGCTCCTAACCGCATATTCACAGTTGAGTGGAAGAATGTAAAATGGAATAAGACCACTACTGCGGCTAATGCACAATTTCAGGTAAAGTTATATGAAGGTTCAAATAAAATTGAATTCTGTTACGGTCCAATGTCTGCTCCTGCAGCAGGAAGTGCATCTATTGGCTTATCAGATGCAACTACAGTTACAGCCGGTTCAGCAACAGGTAAATTCTTAAGTATAAATGTTGGCGGAACAGCTGGTGCACGTACTTATCATTTATCCAGAGGTTATTCTTTCAACGGAATAATAAATGCTCCAGATACGAACACTGTATTTACATTTTTACCAGTTACTCCAACTCCAATAGCAGCAGGTACATATACAATAGGCGGAAGCTCACCTGATTACAAATCCATAAGTGAAGCAGCCAATGCGCTTAACGTTAATGGAATTGCCGGCCCTGTCGTATTTAATGTACGTCCAGGTACATATGATGATATTTTCCACATTATTGCAGTAAACGGAACATCTGCTGCAAACACGGTTACTTTAAAGAATGAAAGCGGAGTTGTTGTACTTTCACCGAAAAACGGCAGCAGTACAAATGCAACCGGCGCAGCAAGCGGTGATGCAATAATCCGTTTTGATGGTGCACAGTATACAACAATACAGGGGCTCACATTAAATGATAACGGTCAAGCGACTGTTGGTTTGAAGTTTGAAGCCGGTATCATTGTTGGTAACTCAGCATTAGCCGGTGCAATGGTAAGCGGCGGCAGATTTAATCATTTCAAAGATTTAAACATTGATATGAAATCTACCACCGGCGTTAATCATCCCGGAGCGATGGGTATCCGTTTCTTTACAACAGGTTCTTCAGAGGCAGATACAGCAAAAGGCACAAGCTACAATAAAATTGAAAACTGCAACATTACAGGTTTCTGGCGTTCAGGCTGGAAGACATATGGGATCTCAGCCACAAATCCAAATCGCGGAAACTCAATATCAGGATGTACATTTGGTAATGTAAATATTCCGACAGGTGTTGGTTCTGATGTCCGTGCTCTGGAAATAGACTGCGAGTCAAATGTTACTATTGAAAACAATAAGATCCAGAATATTGATGTTGCAATCATGACAACAAATAATATTTATGGAATCTGGTTCAATCCAGCAGGAACTACAGCAACTACGAGTGGCACAATAATTATCCGCAACAACCAGATCAATTCACTTAAGAACAGCGGTACAGGAGTTACAACAGGTGTGGCAATAGCTATTGCTACAAATGCAGTTGCAAACAATACAGAATTCCAGATCTATGGCAACAAGATCTATGACATATTCTCAAATTGTTCCGGAGCCGGCCGTGCAGGCGGTATATTAACCAACATGAGCATTGGCACTCCTACTACCACAAAGATCTATAACAATATGATCTATGATATAAGAGCTCCAAGGTCAACCGGTAATCCTGGCGTAAGAGGAATAGACGTTCAGAATGGCGGCGGAAACGGCAATTTTTATGTATACAACAATACAGTTTATCTTGACAATGCAGTTGCTCCTGCAGTTACAGGTACAAACGTTTATCATCGTTCAGCCTGTGTTTACTGGGGTAATTTCGGAACAGCTAATCTTGAACTAAAGAATAATATCTTAGTCAACACAATGGGCACAAGCTTTACAGGAACAGGTGTTTCGGTTGCTTCATGCCTTTATCCGTCAGCTGCTTCAAACATGCTCAGATTAGTTTCAACAAGTGATAACAATCTTTTCTATGCAGGTACACCTGCAGCAGACAGAGGTATTGCTTATGATGCTGCAACAGTTTATAAGACAATGTCAGATCTTCTTGCAATTGCAAACTTTGCTCCAAGAGAAGCAAATTCTATATCGGTTGACCCGACCAGTTCATTTGTAAGCGCAGTAAGTCCTTATGATGTTCACATTGCTCCATCATCATGGCTTGTTAAAGGACAGGGTGCTCCAACAAGTCTTGTTAAAAATGATATTGATGGCGACCTCAGAAGCAGTGACATAGCAAAAGGTCCTGTTTGTATAGGTGCTGATGAATATCAGCCGACAGGCAAAGCTGCTGCAGTTGTTTCAGGTACAATTGGAGACGGGCAGGTATCGACTTTTACAGGAGTTGATGGAAAGCAGCTTGGTGAAATCACATGGCATCAGGGAACAGGCACATTACCTTCAGCCATAACAGTAAGTTATGCCCCAGGTGCTCAGTTAGTTCCTCCTACAGGCGCATCTATTTACAGGAATTATTCAATTTCTGCAACAGGCAGCGCTACAGGATGGAATGCTGATCTTAAATTATATTATAATGCTTCAACTGAACTTATGGGTTCAAACGAAGCAGGTCTAAGGATGTATCAGAATACAGGTGCTAAGTGGGAACTTCTACCTACAACCATGAATACCACAGGTCATTATGGTACAGCAAATGTAACTTCACTTTCAAACTTTACATTTGGCGACAGCGTAGCTTTCCCGGTACTTGCTTCAGCATTTTCAATGACTCCCAAAAAACTCGCATTTGGCGGGGTACTGAAAGCACAGACAAAGAAAGACAGTATAACAGTTACAAACACAGGCCAGGCTGTTCTTGTTATAGATTCTGTAGGTATTGATAACAGTGCTTACACGATCAGTGCAAAAACTGCATCAATTAATCCTGGTGCTTCATATAAGTTCTTTGTTACATTTGCTCCTGTTACTGAAGGTGCAAAGAATGGCAACATTATATTCTACCACAACGCTCCAAGTGCAAAAGATACTGCAGCAGTAAGCGGAGCTGGAGTTGATAAATACTTCTTTGCAGAAGACTTTACATCAGCAGCCGGCACATTATTAACTGCAGCAGGCTGGACACAGAGCGGAACTTCAGCTACTGCTCCGATTGCAATAACAGCTCCGGGTTTAGTTTCCGATGAATACATAGCTTCAGGAACAGGCAATGCAGCAACACTAGCAACAACCGGTCAGGATGTTTATGCAAGCTTCCCGTCAGTTAATTCAGGTTCAGTTTACCTTGCATTTATGCTGAATGTAGCAAGTGCACAGACAGGCGATTATTTTATTGCTTTGTCACCAACTTCAGGACAGACAAACTACTATGCACGTTTATTTGTTAAGAGTGCAACAAACGGATATCAGCTTGGTATAAGCAAGTACAATGAAACTCCAGCTGTATATGGTACTACTACTTTACCATTTAATAAAACTAATGTTGTAGTAGTTAAATATAACTTTGTTGCAGCTGACTCAAATGATGCAATAAGCGTATATGCATTCCCAGGTAATGTTTCTAATGTTGAACCTGCAACAGCTGAAATCTCATATGCATCTGCAGCCAAAGGAGATCCAGCAGATCT
>JBLNEL010000512.1:0-21400 GCA_050262615.1 Bacillota bacterium | reverse complement strand
ACTATGCCTCAAAGAACGGACTGATAAAAGAAGGCAGCAAGATCACACTTTCAGGAGATGATTTCAGGGAAGGTCTTACAGCGGTGATCTCAGTAAAAGTAGCAGAGCCGCAGTTTGAAGGACAGACAAAGACAAAGCTTGGAAACAGTGAAGTTAAGTCAATAGTTGAATCTATTGTAGGTGAAAAGTTAGCCGAATATTTAGAAGAAAATCCATCTGTCGGCAAGAAGATAATTGAAAAATGCTTAAGGGCAGCAGAAGCAAGAGAAGCAGCAAGAAAGGCGCGTGATCTTGTAAGGAGAAAGAATGCATTAGACAGCATGCACCTGCCAGGAAAGCTTGCGGATTGTTCAATAAATGATCCTGAACATTGTGAAATGTATATAGTTGAGGGTGATTCTGCAGGTGGTTCAGCAAAGCAGGGTCGTGACAGGCGTTTTCAGGCGATACTTCCATTAAGGGGAAAGATACTTAATGTTGAGAAAGCCAAGATGAACAAGATACTTGAGAACAATGAAATCAAGACAATCATTGCAGCTATTGGTGCAGGCATAGGAATAGACTTTAATCCTGAAAAAGCGCGGTACGGCAAAGTAATAATCATGACAGATGCCGATGTTGACGGAAGTCATATCAGGACATTACTCTTAACTTTCTTTTACCGTCACATGAAAGATCTGATAACAGCAGGCAAAGTATTTATTGCACAGCCGCCGCTTTACAAGATAAAGAAAGGCAGAGAAGAGCAATATGCATATGATGACGAAGAAAGGGATAACATATTAAAGCGTTACAGGTCCAATGGTCATGATGACGGACAAGACGATGGTGAACCATCGGCAGACGGATCGCCAAAGGGTGTAGTAATATCGAGATACAAAGGTTTAGGAGAGATGAATCCCGAGCAGCTCTGGGCAACGACAATGAATCCTGAGACAAGGACAGTGCTGCAGGTAAACCTTGAAAGTGCTGCAACAGCGGACAAGATATTTGAGACCTTAATGGGAGATGCAGTAGAGCCGAGGCGAGAGTTCATTGAAAAGAATGCAAAATATGTAAGGAACCTGGACGTATAAGCTGCTGGACGTATAAGCTGCAAAAAAGAAAAGATAAGAAAAAGCAGCAAAGGGTGCAGAATAAGACAGATAAAGTAAGAAGAAAAGAAAAATAAATTAATCATATAGGACAATAGTTTTAGTATGGCTACAATTTTTGAAAAGATAGTGCCGGTTGCATTAGAAGAAGAGATGAAGTCTTCATATATAGATTATGCAATGTCGGTTATCGTATCGCGTGCGCTGCCTGATGTACGTGACGGTCTGAAGCCTGTTCACAGAAGAGTGCTTTATGGAATGCATGAACTTGGCATGACATACAACAAACCTTACAAGAAATCTGCAAGAATAGTAGGTGAGGTTTTAGGTAAGTATCATCCGCATGGCGATACAGCTGTTTACGATTCGATGGTAAGAATGGTGCAGGATTTTTCGTTAAGATATCCATTAGTTGACGGACAGGGAAACTTTGGATCAGTCGACGGAGACTCAGCAGCAGCAATGCGTTATACAGAGGCAAGGTTAGCGCGTATAGCAGATGAAATGCTGAGGGATCTGGATAAAAACACAGTTGATTTTGTATCAAACTTTGATGATTCGCTTCAGGAGCCGACGGTACTGCCGGCATATTTACCGAATCTATTAGTAAACGGAGCAAGCGGTATAGCAGTAGGTATGGCGACAAACATTCCGCCGCACAATCTTACAGAAGTAGTTGATGGAATAATAGCTTTAATAAAGCATCCGGATATAACATCAGAAAAGCTGATGAAATATGTAACTGCTCCTGACTTCCCTACCGGAGGTATAATATTCGGTTATGAAGGTGTAAAGGAAGCATACACCACAGGAAGAGGCAGGATAATAGTAAGAGCCAAGGCTAATGTTGAGACGCTTAAGAACGACAGGGAAAACATTGTTGTTACAGAGCTCCCTTATCAGGTAAACAAAGCCAATCTGATAGAGAAGATAGCAGAACTTGTACGTGAAGGCAAGATAAACGACATATCGAACATACGTGATGAATCAGACCGTGACGGTATGAGAGTCGTAATTGAGCTTAAGCGTGATGCGCAGCCTGAAGTAATATTAAATCAGTTATTCAAGCACACGCAGATGCAGGTCACATTTGGTGTTATAATGCTTGCTCTGGTAAGAGGAATTCCAAAGATATTGACATTAAAAGAAACGATGACACATTTCTTAGATCATCGTATGGATGTTCTTATCAAGAGGACTAAGTTTGAGTTAGATGCAGCTGAAAGAAGGGCTCACATATTAGAAGGCTATATAATAGCGCTTGACAACATTGATGAAGTCATTGAAGTAATCAAGAAGTCGAGGGATGTTGAGACTGCGAAGAACAACTTAATGCGCCGTTTCAAATTATCTGAGATCCAGGCAAAAGCCATTCTGGATATGCGTCTGCAGAGGCTTACAGGACTGGAAAGAAAGAAAATTGAAGAAGAATACAAAGAGACGATAAAGCTTATTGAAAAGTTAAGAGGAATACTTGCAAGTGAAGAGAAGAGGTTCCATATAATCACACAGGAGCTTTTAGAGCTTAAGGAGCGTTATGGAGATGACAGGCGCACTGAGATAATAAAGGATTACAAAGAATTCTCTTTAGAAGACATTATAGCCGAAGAAGATGTTGTAGTTACGATATCGCACAACGGTTTTATAAAGAGGTTCCCGGTTTCAGGCTACAGGAAGCAGGGCCGTGGCGGAAAAGGCATTACCGGAGCAGGAACAAAAGAAGATGATTTTGTTGAGCATATGTTTATTGCCTCGACGCACCATTACATTATGTTCTTTACAGACAAAGGCAAGTGCTACTGGCTGAAGGTGCATGAAATTCCAGAGGCAGGGCGTGCTTCAAGAGGAAGGTCGATACTTAACCTTATAGAAAAAGAAAAAGACGAGAACATAACGGCTATAGTATCTGTCAAAGAGTTCACAGATGATAAGTTCCTTGTAATGGCAACAGAGCAGGGCACGATCAAAAAGACAGTACTTTCTGCTTATTCGAATGTAAGGAAAGGCGGAATAAATGCAATTAACCTGGTAGGAAAAGACAGGCTTATAGCAGTACTGAAGACCGAAGGAAACAATGATCTTGTCTTAGGCACACGCAGCGGTATGGCGATCAGGTTCCATGAAAAAGATGTTCGTGATATGGGGCGTACGGCAACCGGAGTAAGAGGAATAAATCTTGCAAAAGGTGATGTTGTTGTAGGTTTGGTTGTAATAAGCCGTGCATCGACGATATTTGCAGTTACAGACAAAGGATACGGAAAGCGTTCAGATGTTGAAGACTACAGGTTAACTCACCGCGGCGGTAAAGGCATAATTACAGTGAAGACCACAGACAAGACCGGTAAGATGATTGCAATCAGAGAAGTAAATGACAATGATGAGCTTGTTATCATGACCGAGCAGGGCATGATAATGCGTCAGTGTGTAAAGGATCTGAGAGTAATGGGACGCAACACACAAGGCGTAAGGCTAATCAGGTTAAACGAAGGTGATTCGATAGCCGATATTGCGCGCGTTATTTCTGAAGATGATGACAGTCCGCTTGGAGGCAATGGAAACGGAAACGGCAAGGAAGCGATAGCGGAAGTGGAAGAAGAATCGCTGGATATGTAATCTAATTATGAATTAAGAATTAAGAATTAATTGAAAAGTCAGCCCTGGTGAAATTAAATTCATCAGGGCTTTTTTATTATTAACTCATGTTACGCAAAATTATAATTTTTAATTAAGTCAGACATTCTTCTATATTCCTGATATGCTGACTTTATCGCCTGAAGGTAAATCTGAGACTTAATTGCAAAATGGTTCATTTTCTTATTTACTTTCAGTATTTGAAGTTTTATAAAAGCTAATATTGATGCAAAAATATGATTGCATTGTGTTCTTACAGTTTTTGTCGGTGACATCTCAAGCGATGCATTCTGCTTAATGGATTTATGATATTCTTCGATCTTCCATCGTTTTTGATAGATTTCATAGATTTCACTAGAGCTTAATGTAAGATTACTTGTAACTAAATAAAGAATGCCAGTTGTCGTGTCTTCGTTATGGAAAACTCTTCTAATTAGAAGCAGAGGGAAATCAACTCCTTCTAAATAGATTTTCATAGTATCACTTTTTTTTAGTTTAATGTTACTTACTTCAACATAGTTGTCTTTAATTTTATCATGAATGCTTAAATATACATGGCGGTTTGACTTCAAACCCATTACGAAGTCTTTATTGAGTTCTCTTTTTACAAACATCATATTTTCAGCTGAAGCGTACCAGAGATCATTTAAGACATATTTGAACTTCAGGACCTTATTTAACCTTTGGAGTTGACGCCTGTAGAGTTCGTTCTTTGAAACAGTACTTACTGCTTTATCCATGCCATCTTTGTCTTTTATGATCTTGTCTTTCTTTACAATTTCATAACTGACCGGGAGGGCAACGGCCCCATCCTCTGAGCAGTAAAGAACGTTTACAAGGCAGATACCCTTGACACTTCTGCCTTTTGAGTGGTCATAATGCCACTGGACTATTTCTGACAAGTCCGTATATGGTTTCTCCTCTATGGAGTCATCAACTATAAGACATCCATCAGGAGATTCAATATTGCGAACAAGGGGCTTTACTGCTTTCCAGAGCTGACGAGAGCCAAGGTCTTCTTCCCTTAGGAACCTTGTGATCTTGTCGTGACTGACTTTCCCGTCAGTCAGCCTGGATAAGCCAGTTGCCGTTGTATATGAAAATGAACTGATTAAATAATCCGTATATAAATCTAAGATTTTGGGGTTCATTGTAGCAATCCTCCTCTTAGATATGATATACTCTTTTTTTACACCATTTTCACCTTATTGCGTAAGGTGAGTTATTAATTAATTTGAATTCGGGATATTCCAGTTTGATATGAAGGCTTCAGCTTGAGGGATTGAATGCTTTTCATTTACCATTTGTCTAAGAGCTTCGATATAAACCCGCATTTCATTGATCTGTTCTTCCTGAAGGCGGATCTTTCTTATAAGCTTATCTTTATCGAGTTTTTTAGTATAGATAGAATTCATAAAAACCTGCTTATTCTTTAGAACTGTTTATTCAATACATATTATATAGCAAGAAAAATCCGCTTTTGGGAAAATTTTAAATAAATATTTTATCAGCGGCTTTAAATTATGCGCTTTTTATCTCTCCGCCGCCAAAAATAAAAGTGCCTTTAATAATTAAAGTCTTATCGCCTGAATAATTCTGAGCCGAATAATTCCTTCTTTTATCAGAGAATCCGCCGAACAAAGGAGTAATATCAGTAATAATTTTCCAGTCATCGGGAAGATATAAAGTAGTGCCGCCGAAGACAGCAAGAATATCAATTACATTATTTCCAGGGGCGAGGCGGCAGTTTGCAAAATTAAGTTCATTACCGCCGAAAATGGAAGTAATTTTTCCACCCTGAAAATTTTCAGAACTAATATTTTTTCTGCAACCGCTAAAGACAGAAGATTCGTCAATTATATCGGTATTGACCTGTTCCCATTTCCAGTCGCCGTTATTATATTTTGGATTATTATGGCGTCTTGAATGAGAGTGGTGGTTTTTAGTAAGAAGCACAAATCCAAAAACAATCAGTAAAACAGGCCAGAACATCCAGAAGTCCAGAAAATAGAATCTGGAATAAAGGAACAAAGCGCCAATAGAAGTAAATATAATTCCGGATCTGAAGTTCATTCTTAAGAAGCTAATAATGCCCAGCAATATAAATAAACTGGGCCACGAGAAAATTATATTTTTCAGGCCAGCATCAAGAAATCCCAAATTAGAAATCAGCAAAAGAATGCCGATAATGATTATGATTCCACCGACAAGGAATCTATTATCATGACCAGAGTTATTATTTTTCATTTTACCACCTTTTTTTCAAAAACATAAACAATAAAATCTAACTACAACAAAAATACAATTGTATTATCCCAAACAAACTAAAATTCGGCAAACGAGCAGAAAATACCGGTCAAAGAGCAATAAAACTGCGGAAAAAATGTATACTGAATAATTCTCAAATAATTGCTAACTAATATTTTAGGCAGGAGCAGAAACAAAAAAAGGCAGTTAATGGCAATTGCACTGACGTTACCATTTACCAATCCGGTAATAGTTTTCTCGATAGTACTGATTGTAATATTAATTATCCCCATACTTACAAGGCGAATTGGAATTCCACCTATAATAGGGTTAATAGTTTCGGGGATAGTTTTAGGTCCCAAAGGCTTTAATCTGTTAAACCGTGATGCAAGCATTGAGTTATTAAGTACAGTGGGTTTATTATACATAATGTTTATTGCGGGACTTGAGATAGACATAGATGAATTCCGCAGGAGCAGGAATAAAAGTATAACACTTGGAGTAATTGCCTTTATAATACCGATGGTACTGGGGTTTTTTGCAGCAAGGATATTTTTAAGTTTAGATATACTCCCCTCTGTATTATTAGCCAGCATGTTTGCCTCGCACACGCTTATAGCCTATCCGATTGCAAGCAAGTTAGGGTTAGCAGATGCCGAGCCAGTGATAGTAGCAGTTGGAAGCACAATAGTAACAGATGTACTTGCGCTGGTAAATCTTGCAATAATAATGGGTATACATCAGGGGCAGATGACTATATTTTTCTGGGTAAAGATGGTTTCAGCATTTACAGTACTGGTATTAGCGGTATTCAAAGGCTTACCGAGGCTGACGGCCTGGTTTTTCAGGAATTTAGGAGAAGAAGGAGAGCAGCAGTACATATATGTTTTAGCGGGGTTATTTATTTCGGCATTATTAGCCGAAGCAGGAGGAATAGAGCCAATAATAGGGGCATTTTTTGCAGGTTTAGCGATAAACCGTTACATACCGGCCTCATCGCCATTAATGAACAGGGTTGGGTTTGTAGGCAATGCGATCTTTATCCCCTTTTTTCTGATTTCCGTAGGTATGCTGGTAGATATAAGAGTACTTTACAGCAACATCGAATCATGGATAGTTGCCCTGATAATGGTAGCCGGGTCGCTTTCGTCGAAGTGGATAGCCGCATTTATTATACAGAAGATATACAAATACACCTCTTTAGAAAGGAACGTAATATTTGGATTAAACAGTGCGCAGGCAGCAGCGACGCTGGCGATAGTGCTGATAGCCTTAGAGGCCGGGATATTCGACAACAACATTTTAAACGGAACGATATTTATGATACTTGTCACCTCGGTAGTAAGTTCTTTGATGGTAGAAAAGCAGGGCCGGCGGCTAGCGGTAATTGAAGAGCAGAAAGGGGTTGGAATAGAAGATGCCCAAGAAAAGATACTTATTCCGGTATCGAGTCAGGAAACAATAGAACAGTTAGTAGACTTTGCACACATGATAAAGTCGGGCAATTCAGATGAACCGCTTTACATGCTCAAGGTAGTAAGGAATACAGCTGAGACAGCAGGTGAGATACTGAGCAATGCAAAGAAGCTTGACAGGGCGGTGCAGTATGCTTCAGCCTCAGAAAAAGATTTGCGGTTAATTTCAAGAATAGATATAAGTCCTGCAAACGGTATAATGCGGGCAATAAAGGAGCTTGTAGTAACAGATATAGTAATTGACTGGAGGGGAAATTTCAGATCAAGGGACAGGATATTCGGAAATAATTTAGACAGGTTATTGAAGAATTCGAACAATTCGTTTTATGTCTGCCGTATGGTATGTCCGGTAAACACAGTAAGCCGCATTATTGTACTTGTTCCGAAGTATGCCGAATATGAAAAAGGTTTTTACAAATGGATAGACAAAGTAAGGAAGATAGCGAAAGAAGCGGGTGCAAAGTTATCGATTTACGGAAGTGATCAGGCGATAAAAGCGATAAGGAGAAGGCTTGAGGAGACCAGGCCGGCAGTAGATGCAGAATTTCATCAGATCATAAAGATAAGGGAGTTAGATCTGGCAGAAAACGGCATCTGCAGTGAGGACCTTTTCATTTTAGTAAGTGCAAGGCAGAGGACAGTCTCATGGCAGAGGAATTTAGATCAATTTCCGAGGCGGTTTGTAAAGCAGTATTCTTCAGTGAGCTTTGTTGTGATATATCCCGAGCAGTACTAGTGTTTAGGGCTGGTGAGAGCATAGGAAGTAAATACCATCAAAAGTAAGAATCAGATTAAGCGGGGCAGGAAGCACGGTAGGAAGAAGGGCGCATTCAGAAAATGAAAAAAACATAAGAAAATTAGAATAATATTACTATTTTTACTTCCAAAATTCTTTTTAAATAAAAAACATGAGTTTTTATGAAACACAAAAGCACAAATTTTGAGACAAAATGCATTCATGCAGGTATTTCCGAGTATGAGTTTGGTTCAGTAGTTCCCCCGATCTATCAGACCTCGACGTTTAAGTTTGAGTCAGCAAGTCACGGAGCCAATTTATTTGCAGGGAAGCAGAAGGGCTACATTTACACCAGGATGACAAATCCAACAGTAGAGGCTCTAGAGGACTGTGTTGCAGAGCTTGAGAACGGATACAAAGCCTTAGGGTGTGCAAGCGGAATGGCAGCTGTTCACACGGTATTTGCAGCGATGTTAAAGGCAGGTGATCATGTAGTATGTTCAAGCATAGTCTATGGTCCTACGACCACGCTATTAAGTACAATCATGGCAGGTTTTGGAGTTGAGACAACTTTTGTAGACACATCAGATCTTGAAGCTGTAAAAAAAGCAATGCGTGCAAACACAAAGATGTTATTTGTTGAAACGCCGGCCAATCCGACGCTGACAATAACAGACTTAAGAGGTGCAGCAGAGATTGCGCATCAGTTCAATGCAAAGCTGGTAGTAGACAACACATTTTTAAGTCCAGCATTGCAGAGGCCATTAGAGCTTGGAGCAGATGTTGTACTGCACAGTATGACGAAATTCTTAAATGGTCATGCAGATGTAGTAGCAGGGATTGTAGTAGTAAAGGATGAAGATACATACAAGCATTTCAGGAAAGTATTAAACCAGACAGGCGGTGTAATAGATCCGTTCAATTCATTTCTGGTACACAGGGGAATAAAGACGCTTTCGTTAAGAATGAAGAAGCATTGTGAAAACGCACAGATAGTAGCCGAATATCTGGAAAATCATCCATTAGTAAAATGGGTAAGTTTTCCGGGCTTAAAGAGTCATCCGCAGTACGAAGTAGCGCAGCGTCAGCAGGATGGTCCAGGCGGAGTAATATCCTTTGAAGTAGAAGGCGGATATCAGGCCGGAGAAAGGATGATGAATGCCGTAAGTTTATGTCAGCTTGCAGTAAGTTTAGGCGGAATAGAGACCTTAATACAGCATCCGGCCAGTATGACACATGCTTCGATGGGAGTTGAGGCAAGGAAGGCAGCAGGTATATCAGAGGGGTTAGTAAGGCTTTCAGTTGGAATAGAGAATCCAAAAGATATAATTGCCTGTCTTGAAGGTGCGCTTGAAGAAAGCCGCACAAAAGAAGCACCGGTTTTAGAGACCGAATAAGGCTTGAACTTTTTGAAGGGGATTGCGGATAATCAGGATTCAGTAAAAGACCTGTTATATCCGCAACCGGTTTAATTTCATATCTTATTTAAATTTAATATCTCAAGTTTATTTCATACCTTAGGTTTATTTTCATATCCTAAATTAATACCGTATAATTACTATTGAATATTACTTAAATTTCACGCCAAATTTAATCAGAGTAGAAAAAAGAGGACGCGATGAGAAACCTACCTTGGATCAAATTATTCTTTATTACACTTTTGGGCATATCTGCTTTACAGGCTCAGAATGAAACGGTAATAAAAAATGGCGACAGGTTATATTTATCAAATACCGTAATTATCAAGCAGAAGCAGTCTTCTGGTGCTGACGGATCATTAAGCAAAGTCACAGGAATTTCAGCTTCACTTCAGCAGAAGTTAAGTGTTTACGGCGTAAGTCAGGTGCAAAGGACATTTAATACAGCCGGAAACAGTTTAAGTGGAATTACAACGATAAAGTACAATTCTGGAAAAGATCCTATGACAGTTGCCGCAGAGCTTGAGAAGTCGGGTGAAGTAGAATGGGCTGAGCCGCATTACGTATACAGAATGACAAGTATGCCCGGCAATCCCCTCTTCCCTGCTCCAAACGATCCGAGTTATCAGCAGCAGTGGTGGCTTACAAAAATCCAGGCGCTTCAGGCCTGGGACATAAATTCAGGTGATACAAACATGGTAATTGCCATAGTAGACTGCGGAGTAGAGAGGAATCACAGTGATCTAAGCAGAAATATCTGGACAAACCGGAAAGAGATACCGGGAAACGGAATAGATGATGATAAAAACGGATATATAGATGACACACAGGGCTGGGATTTCGGCGGGCTGACAGGTACGCCTGATAACAATCCTGATGAAGACCGAGCGCAGCATGGGACACACGTAGCAGGCATTGCCTCAGCAGTTTCAAATAACGGGGTAGGAATAGCCTCGATAGGCTACAAATGCAAGATAATGGCGGTTAAGACCTCGAGGGATGACAGGCGTGACGGGAACAACAATGCATATATCTGGTACGGATATGAAGGGATAGTATATGCAGCTGACAATGGAGCAAAAGTAATTAACTGCAGCTGGGGCGGGCCGGGATATTCAAGAGCAGGAGAAGAAGTAATAAATTATGCTATTTCCAGAGGTGCGCTAGTTGCAGTATCGGCAGGAAACGACAATACAGATTCATATGATTATCCGGCAGCATATAGCGGAGTTTTAGCAGTTGCCTCGACCAACAATTATGATCAGAGGTCATACTATTCAAATTACGGTGCGTATATAAGCGTATGTGCGCCCGGGGAAAACATATATTCTACCTGGCAGCCGGGGATGTATGCAAATTTATCAGGGACCTCAATGGCCTCGCCCTTAGCAGCCGGGCTGGCAGCCTTAGTAAGGTCGCAGTTTCCGCAATATATGCCCAGTCAGGTAATTGAGCAGATAAGGGTAAATTCAGATAACATTGATGCACAGAATTCAGGATTTCAGTACGATTTAGGTGCAGGCAGGATAAATGCATACAAAGCATTAAGCAACACAGCCTCAAAGTCGGTAAGGGCGACAGGGATATTGTTTTCAGATGAAGCTCCGGGCGGCAATGGAAACGGCATATTTGAGCCGGGAGAGACGATCAGTCTTTCGGCAAATTTTATGAATTATTTAAGTCCCATTTCCGGCATAAAGATCACGCTTGAGCCAATGGCCGACAAGCAAACCGGGAAGAAATATGCAGAAGTAATAAACGGAAGTTTTACTTCAGGCAGTGCCGGCACGCTAGGTTCATTTAACAACAATTCATCCAGGTTTACATTTAAGATTGCAAGTGATGTTCCGGAAAATACGACAATAGAATTTCTGATAAAGTATTCTGACAATAGTTCATACAATGATTTTCAGTGGACCAAAGTGCTGGTAAGTCCATCATTTGCAGATATGAAGGGGGGCAATGTAAGTCTGACCATAACAAGCCGGGGCGGGCTGGGATTTAACGATTATCCGGATGATCAGCAAGGCACAGGTTTCAGGTACAAGAACGGACCGAACCTGTTATTTGAAGGAGCCTTTATGTACGGCAGCAGCGCCTCAAAGATTGCAGATGCAGCAAGGAATTTTGAAGGTCAGGACACGTCGTTTGCAGCAGTTCAGCCATTTATGCTGCGCATACCGGGCAGTGAAGCAGATTACCAGGGAACGGGAATTTTTAATGACAGCAGGACGCCATCAGACAGTTATGGTATAGAAACAAAGCTTACAAGTTACTCCTATGCAGATGCGCCAAATGACAAGTTTATAATACTTAAGTACAGTATGACAAACAAAAGCGGAGCAGACATATCAAATCTTTATGCAGGGCTTTTCTTTGACTGGGATGTTAATGCAGACAGTGCCGATAAGGACATTGCGAACTATGATAATACAGACAATTTCGGTTATGCCTACAGTACGCTTGGGCGGCCTGGTGCATATGCAGGCTGTGCGCTTATTTCATCAGACAAATATGGTTACTATGCAATGAGAAATGACGGGCAGGACGGCGGCATCGGGATTTACTATCAGTCGGGAACGACGATGAATGGATATACAAAGGCTGAAAAGTGGGCAACGCTTTCAAGCGGCATAGGGAAAAAACTTGCACAAGGCGGAGATATTTCGATGGTTGTTTCAGGCGGTCCGTTTGCAATAGCAAAGGGTCAGGCGCTTGATGTAGTTTATGCTGCAGCAGGAGGAGATAATCTTGAAGATCTGAGAGGTGCAATTAAGTCAAGCAGGGCAAAATTCAGGCAGATACTTACTGCAGTTGATGACAAGAAGGAAGCGGTGCCTGAGAGGTTTGCACTTGAGCAGAACTATCCTAATCCATTTAATCCATCTACGACAATTTATTATCAGATACCTGAAGACGGGCAAGTAGTATTAAGTGTATATAACATTTTAGGTGAAAAAGTAGCAAATCTTGTAAACGCAGTTCAGTCAAAAGGAAGCCATAAGGTTTCATTTGATTCGAGTATAAACAATATTACAAGCGGAGTATATTTTTACAGGATAGAATTTGCAAACCAGGTATTAAGCAGAAAAATGGTTTTAATAAAATAATTTTTTTTACTGACAAAATAATTTCTATAAGGGCAGAAACATTGGTTCTGCCCTTTTTTTTGAAGTAAAGCCAAGCCGGAGGGGATGGTTTAGTTCAGGTAGGAATTTAGAATGATATTTATTATTTTGCGAGACCTGTTAAAATGGCAATACATTTATAAATCAGAAATTCTCCTATGCATCATTTTAGTTTCTTTCGGGCGATTGCATTATTCTTACTTTTATTTTCTGTTCAGTTAATCTGTCAGGAGCCTGGCGAAGCTGAGGGCAGAAATCAAAAGGACGCAGAAAACAGATCATCGGCAGTTCCGATTGCCATTACCTGGGATGACAATTATGTAGATGAGTGGTATAACTTAAAAGACACGCTGCGTTATTATGATGTTAAATGTACATTTTTTGTATGCAGTTTCACCAATCTGACAAAGAGGCAGGTTGAAAAGCTAAAGGTTCTGGAAAGTGAAGGTCACGAGATAGGATGTCATTCAAAGAGTCACAGTGATGCAGAACTTTTTGTAAACAAGTATGGAATAGAGAAATATATTCATGATGAGATCCGTCCGGAGATAGATGCGATGGTAAAATCCGGTCTGCATCCTATTTCCTTTTCATATCCTTTCGGCGGAAGGAGTGCAAAGCTGGATCTAGAGCTTCAGAATTATTTTACTACAATAAGAGGGCTTACATCATTTTCAAAGCCCAACTTCAAGCGTCCGCCTGTAGTAAACGGCATAGGGATGGATGATAATTTTTGTCCGGTAGAGACAGTTATTTCAGAGCTTAAGAAAGAATACAGTAAAGGTCAGTTTGTAGTGCTAGTCGGTCACACACCCACCGCAAAGCCATTTGTAGTTCCGCGATATTACACAACGATAGACAGGTTAGTAAAAATAATAAAAGAAGCAAAGGAACTAGGATTCAGGTTTTCGACGATCTCAAATTTACCGGCCATTTTATCAGCCAGTGAAGTTCTAACCTCGCAAGTAAAAGACAACTGACAATTTATACTGCACCTCCCTGTTCAGTAAAGATTTCCTGTTTGATCATTTGAGAAGTAAACGATATCTTTGTGCCATTATAAATTCAGGAATAAAAAATGAACACAGTAGAGTTAATCAGAAAAAAAAGAGACGGCGGAATACTTTCAGGTGAAGAAATAACTTTCCTTATAAATTCCTATTTAAAGAATAAAATTCCGGATTATCAGTTTTCAGCTTTTTTAATGGCTGTTTACTTTAACGGAATGACGACCGAAGAGACTGCGGCATTAACTCATGCGATGCTTTACAGCGGAAAAGTAATTGATCTGAGTTCGATAGAAGGTTTCAAGATAGACAAGCATTCGACAGGGGGTGTAGGAGACAAGACCTCCATAATACTAGCACCGATTGCAGCGGCAGCGGGAATAAAAGTGCCAATGATCTCAGGCCGGGGTTTAGGTCATACCGGAGGGACATTAGACAAGCTAGAGTCGATACCAGGTTTCAGCACAGGTCTTAACCTAAGCAAATACAAATCAGTAGTAAAGAAATGCGGATCGGTACTGATCGGTCAGACCAAAGAAATAGCGCCAGCCGACAAGTTAATTTATGCTTTAAGGGATGTTACAGCGACAGTTGAATCAATTCCTCTGATCACATCGAGCATAATGAGTAAAAAGCTAGCCGAAGGGATTGACGGGCTTGTGCTTGACATAAAGACCGGAAGCGGAGCTTTTATGCGTGAAATAAAGGATGCAAGGCTTTTAGCGCAGTCGTTAATCGGGACAGCAAAGGCATTTGACAAAAAAGTAGTTGGTTTTATAACAGACATGAATCAGCCTTTAGGCAATTACATCGGCAACTGGCTTGAGATATACGAGTCGATAATATGTCTGCAGGGAGAGAGGGTTGAAGATCTGATGACAGTTACGCATTATCTTTCAGGAGCGATGATATATTTAGGCGGGAAGGCCTCGTCGATAGAAGAAGGAATAGAAATAAGCAAGGAAATGATCTCGAGCGGAAAGGCTTTCAATAAATTCCTTGAGATAGTAAAGCTTCAGGGAGGAGACATAAATTACATAAAAAATCCAGGTCTTTACCCTGCTTCGAGGGCAGCAGAGAAAGTTACGGCACAAAAGACCGGATATTTCTCAGGCATAGACAATTACAAACTGGGCATGATCTCACTTGAGCTTGGAGCCGGCAGGTTAACAAAAGAAGATCTGATAGATCTTAAGGCAGGTATTGTCTTCAAGATAAAGATCGGTGACAAAGTAAATGAAGGTGATGTAATAGCTGAGGTTTACACAGACAAAAAGAAGAAAATTGAAGAAGCCGTAGAGAAGATAAATTCAATAGTTGAGATCAGCGAGAAGAAACCGCAGAAGCCAAAGCTAATTAAAGAAATAATAATCTAAGGGAAACAGAAAGCTAAGAGAAGTTGAAATCCAGAGGAAACTGATAGTTAAAGGTGAAAATTAAAATAAACAGAAAGTTAAAATAAACAGAAAGTTAAAATAAACTGAAAGTTAAAATAAACAGAAATCCGGCATATATTTGCCTATTTGGAGAAATTGTATATTTTTGATTAGTCATTGAAAAACTTAAGTTATAGATAAAACAAATTAGAGATAAAAATAAGTAAAAGATAAAAAGAGAAGATATAAAAAATAGGAGTAACAAACTCAGATGGTTTTTTTAATCTCATTACTTGCTGCTGCTGCAGCATTTGCAGTTTATATAAGTGCAAAGAAAAGGTACAGCAAGTCTGAGGCAACGTTTGCAAAGGCAGGTTTTATAATTGCACTGATAGTAGCATTTCTGCAGATCTTTACAATTGTACCTGCAGGTTCGGTCGGGGTGGTAGATTTTCTTGGAATGGTAAGTGACAACACGCTTAAGCCGGGGGTTAACTTTATAAATCCATTAGCGAGCGTCAAGGAATATTCTATCAAGATACAGTCGATAAAAGAGACGATGACCGTACCGACTAAGGAAGGATTAAGCATTCAGCTGGATATAAATCTTTTATACCAGATAAATGCAAATGATGCGGCAAAGATATACAAGACGATTTCGAGGAATTTTGAAGAAGACTTTTTAGCTCCGCAGTTCAGGTCAGTTGTGCGCGGAGTAACTGCCAGGTACGAAGCCAGGGCGCTTTACACCTCAGAGCGTGAGCAGCTTTCGCGTGAAATGGTAGGCGAGCTTTCAAAGCAGGTAGCTTCGAGCGGGTTTATAATAATCAAAGCGCCTTTAAGGCAAATCACACTGCCTGCAGGTCTGACAGCTTCGATAGAAGAAAAGCTAAAGGCTGAGCAGGAAAGCCAGAGAATGGAATTTGTATTAAAGAAAGAGTCGCAGGAAGCAGAAAGAAAAAGGATAGAAGCCAAAGGCATTGCCGATTTCCAGGATATAGTTTCGAAAGGTATAAGTCCGCAGTTACTGAAGTGGAAAGGAATAGAGGCCACAGAAAAGCTGTCGAACTCAACAAATTCGAAGGTCATAGTAATTGGGTCAGGAAAAGAGGGTCTGCCGGTAATTCTGGGAAATTACTAGTACAAAGTGTTAAATCCAGATGAAGCCCAGGCAGATGGGTCTCTGTAAAAGGGGCTTTTAATATGACTTCCCTTTTTTCCTGTTCATTCTGGAGATATCTGAAAAGTTAGTGTTAGGACCAGTACACACAGGAACTGGTCCTATGTTATATATTAATTTTCAGTTATTCTGAAGAAAAAATTTCTATATACCTATAAGCATTAGAACTGCTGATATACCAATAAGCTTACTCATTTTCTGTTTCTCCTAGTTGATTTTGTAGTCTGTTAATAGAGTTTTATCCATATAGGAATATTTCTGAGTTTTGTAGTGATATACCATTCCAACCATTGCAACTATTCCGACCTCAGGCTTAATGAAATAATAGACCTCGTCTCTGAATAAAGGTTCAATGTCAAAGTAGGCCATCTTATAGACAATACATCTGAATTCTCCGGAAGGAGTAGTGATAAGTGAATCTGTAGAGACACATGTGTATTCTGTAATTAAAGAGTCTGGGATGTTGAAAGGACTTCCTGTGGATTCATAGTAAAAAATATGTCCTTGTACAGTTCTCCCCTTTTCTGTTGGATAAGGAAATATCAGATCATTAAAGGACATCTTTATAGTATCGTTTTTCTCTATTCCCGAATAATAGAACCCGTCTCTGCCCTGGTAAATCAGTTTGCTTCCCTTGAATGTTCCTGGCTTGTCATAATAAGGTTTTAATTTCTCACCGCAAGTAAAGAGCTTATAATGCAAAGTGTTCTTTTCACCATTAAGCAATGATACACTTCCATCTATAATGAATCCAAATTTCCACAGATCGGGAATTTCACCTGTGCCATCAGCATTAAGAGAGTAATTCATATAAAGCCAGTAATTGCCTGTCTTAAGAGGAATAAAAGTCTTTAACTCTTCAGGATCTACAGAGTTGTCCTTGCATCCTGAAACTACTAAAGCAATTAAAAGCAGTGATAACTTAGCTATGGATTTCATAACACCTCTGAATTAATTACACACTTTTAAGAGTTCATTGTTTTAAGATAACTTTTTTATTAAGCTTCCAAATGAAGCTAACTTTAAGAGCCGGACCTTCTAAATAGCGGAGAGTACTTTAATTCAAATTTAATGTGAATTGTTTAACTGTATTTATGTTTCTGCAGATTCTTTTTTATCTTTTTATATTGGAGTAAAGCAGTTTCTTAATAATATTACATAGGACCAGAAGATAGTTTAGAGTAAGAATAAATTTGAAAAAGAAGAATCCCAGAGCAAAATAGTTATTCTGATTTTTCATGTCAACTAGTTTAAACACAAATTACAACAATTTTTGTGTCGCTGATATGTAAACTGCTTATTTAGAATTAGAAACAGTTGCCAAATTTGAATTATATTTTCCATTTGCGTCCGGCCTGAATTCAGTCCAGTTGTTCCCTTTTATTCTTTGAAGCCTTCCGTGGTAATAGCCGCTTGTAAGAATTGGCCATGCTTTTTGGCTGATCCAGATATTTCCTTCAA
The DNA here is from genome assembly GCA_050262615.1 of Bacillota bacterium. Classification (GTDB taxonomy): domain Bacteria; phylum Bacteroidota; class Ignavibacteria; order Ignavibacteriales; family SURF-24; genus JAUZPB01. The sequence continues at coordinate 3,647 of JBLNEL010000512.1, read as the reverse complement.
TGTCTGAGTCAATTGATTCGGCCAAATTATAGATAATTGGTGAATTGTCTTTTGTATAGACACTCCAGTTATTCTTAATGTCAATTTTGAGGAGACCTCCCCTGCCCTGAAAAAAAAACTGTTATGATCCAGAGAATAGGGTAGTTTTTTTAAGGTAATTATGCGGAAAAATCGGGAATACGGTTGATAGTTTTATCAAAAGTTTTATATTGAGGTTGGCTTTTTTGTTTACTGTATTTGAAAGGGCAATATGTTATATCCCAAAAAGATAAAATTAAACGGAAAAGAGTCGCTTACAATAACCTGGAACAATCAGACGGTCCACAGTATTCCGCTTAAGTTTTTAAGAGATGAATCGCCGGATGCCGGAAATAAAGGAGAAACGATTCTTTGGCGGCATTATGAAGCGCCGCAGAAAGGTCCTGACAAGCCCGGGAAGTATGAAGTAGAAAAAATTGATCTGGTAGGAGATTATGCAATTAACATCCGCTGGAAAGATGGTTATGATTACGGAATATATTCCTGGAATCTGCTCTGGAGGCTAGGCGAGTTTATAGAGGTGAAGGATAATCTTCACCAGGATTTTGAACATGACCAAAATCATGAACATCACAACAAGAAGAAAGAAAAAAGGGACGAATGATCGTCCCTTTTGCTTTTATCAGATATCCGAAGAATTCTTTTTTCTAACTTCTTTTTCTTTAAGACTTCTCTAAAAGTTTCTTAATCTGGTTTTCATAGTTAGACATACTGGTAAGTCCCTCGTAAGAGGCGATTATATTACCGTTCTGGTCGATAACAAACGAAGTAGGGATAGAGGCAATTCCGCCATAGTTCATTCTTACCTCATCGGTTGAATATACAACAGGATAGTTTATTCCATACTGTTTAATAAAAGGAACAACTTCAGATTTTGTATTATCCATATCGACTGAAATGCCGATGACTTCGAGTCCCTGCGGGCCATATTTTTTCTTCAGTTCAACCAGGTCAGGAATTCCCTTTCTGCAGGGCGGGCACCAGGTTGCCCAGAAGTCGAGAATGACAACTTTTCCTTTATAGTCAGAAAGCTTCAGTTTTCCGCCGTCTGAAGAAGGCAATTCGAAGTTAGCGGCAGTTTTACCCTGGAAGGCGTCCTGCTGCATTGATGATGGCGGCGGGGGTCCCTGTTCAGGTTCACTTTGAGAGTTATTTATGATAAAGAATATAATAATTACAATAATAACGGCAACCGTATAGATCAGATTCTTATATTTAGGGTCGATCAGCGGTTTTTTTTCAACCTGTTTTGTGCCGATTTTCCTTTCTTTAGGTTTATTCATCTGATTCATTTTAAATTCAATCTCCCTCTCTGGAATTAAAAGAACTTCTTAATATTTTGAAAATAATTGGCTGCAAATCTCAAGCAGACAATTCAAAGTGTTAATTTACGATATTTATTTCAGGCTTTCCTGATTTTTTTCTGTCCGGGGCTTTTTTGAATCAGGAAAAGAAAAGATTGCGCCAGTCAAAGCACCATAGCCCACAGTCAGGTAAGGGTTGCTTTGAATGGGGCAGCTGCCCGAGGAGCATCCAACAAAGTAATAATATGCATAGCCCAAGACTGCCCCGGCAAATACCGGTAATACTCTTTTTACAACGATTTTATGGTTAAGTTTCATAATGCCTATAAGTTTATATACTATCAGATGAACATATAATAAAAAAGATTCGCTTAATTTCTTGCTCTTAAAGGGATGATTTAATACATTAAACAAATAAAAACAATATTCTGGAGAATTGATATGCCGGATTACCCAAAACATCTTTATATGATTGTTTTTCCTATCAATGCCCTAGTAGCCTCGCAGCTTGAGCCAGAAAGATTCGGTGAACACTATACAATGTCGAGTGCAAAGCATTTCAGCGGAAAGGTTATATTTGCAGAGATCGATATCAACTACAGAAATGATTACTTTGATCTGGAGCGTTATCTTGATCTGACAGTTCCGCATGAAGACGGTTCGCCAAAGAGGACAAAGTTCATCAGTTCCTACAAAGTGCTTGAGAATGTAGATCTTTCGGCCATTAAGAGATTATTTTTAGTTACAGTAAACGGGAAGGTACTTCCGATAGAGCCGGCTGAATACACTGCATATAATGAGCCAGGGCTTATAAGGATCTATCAGGAGATCTGTCCGCTCGAGACATTAGTAGCATCGACAAAGGATCAGAGGGAATTCGGAAAGTTTATTACGACAGAGACGCGTTCAAAAGGTGCGCCGAAGATATGTTTCACACAGATAGATTTCAATCTTGATGACTTCTTCAGGCAGAACAGGAACAGGGATATTTATACAATTGAGCTGCCGGATGTAAATCCATACCGTTTCTACGAATGTATTACAGAGTTAAAGAACAATCCACAGAAGCTTACAAAGACAATAAGTTTAGGCAGCATATTAAGGGATATTTCATTTAAGTTTCTGCGGCATGGCTTCTGGTTCAGTGCCGGTGAGGAGATGAAGTTCTTCCCAATGCCAACACAGTATGACTTAGAGAACAAATATTTCTACTGGTGGAAATTTGTAAGGTAAGGTTCAAACAAAAAAATCAGTTAAAATTAAATAAAAAGTTAAAACTAAATAAAAAAGGGACAGTAAGAATAGATTCTGCTGTCCCTTTTTAATATTACTGTTATTATTTATTCACATTATTTTTATTTACGCAGAGCCGAATCAGTTTTCTGAGAGAGGGCAAGGTCATCGGTTTTTTTCATTCCAATTTTATCCTTTCCCCATTCAACCACTTCGATCTTAACGTTAGCTATGCCTTTTCTTAAGAAATCGAGTTCTTTAGCAGCCTTAAATGAAAGGTCGATCATTCTTTTGCTCTGTTTAGGCAGTCTGTCGTTAATTTTAACAAGAACGGTTTTAATACCGTTATAAGTTACCTTGACGACTGTACCAAACGGATATGACTTATGTGCAGCAGTAAGTCCGTCGAGGTCATAGATTTCGCCGCTAGCTGTTCTGCGTCCGTTGTGCTTTTTACCATAGAAAGAGGCTTTTCCGGTTTTTGTTTCCAACGGCAAAGGCTCTGAAGGAATCTGTTTGCTGCCAGGGCTGTTTTCCTCCGGAGTCTTTCCCGTTTGAGATTCTACGCGAAGCATCTGCTGTTTCACGTAAGTGGAATCGCCAACTTTCTTCATGATCTTTGGTAAAGAGCCGAACGAAAACAGTATTAACGGAATAATTAATAAGTATTCGTAAAAACTCACCATATTCTCCTGAAAATTGTTTATAAAAATAACGAAAAAAAGGTAAATACGAAAATCGTGCCATGGGTTAAATTATCCATGGTTTCATATAGTAATAATATAGTAACAATCAGAAAAGGTTTTCTTTTGAATGCAGGCACAATAATTAATATACAACTTATATTATTAAAGTTCTAAGCAGTTAGTCAGAGTGATTAAAGAATTGATAAATTCTACAGGTAATTTTATCTTTCACATTTTAATAATCAAAAGGTTAAGGAAAGATGCCGGAAGAACTATTTTCGAATTATCTGGGGCCAAAGGCTGAGAACATTGATATTTTGAAGCATTTAATGGGGATTGTCTTAGATTTTCAGGCTGAGTGGAGGAAATCTTTCTACAAAGATGA
>JBLNEL010000511.1:0-6289 GCA_050262615.1 Bacillota bacterium | reverse complement strand
ATTATATAAAGCAAGGGAAAGAAGAAATCCATATGAGTTTGATTATCAGCAGTATCTTATTGAACATGGGATTAATGGTGCATTCAAAATTGATAGTATCGGCAGTATCGTAATTAAAGCTGCTAGCAAAGATTATTTAGAATCCATGATCTTTGATATCCGAAAAACGATTGATGATAAAATACTTCTGTTACATTCAAAAGAATGCGCTGCACTGCTTCGCGGCTTACTGCTTGCTGACAGGAATGAAATAGGCGAGGATGTTCAGTCGGATTTTATTAATACCGGTGTAATTCACATACTGGCTGTTTCGGGGTCGAATGTCTTAATGGTTATAATTCTTTTGTCATTCCTGACAGGCAGATTAGGAATTTACAAAAGACATATAATATTATTTATTGGATTAGTCATTTTTCTTGTCATTACCGGGACTTCAGCTTCAGTACTACGGGCTGTAATTATGGCTGTAACAGTATTAATAGCAAATTTACTTAACAGAAGCTGGAATATTTACAATGTCGTTTTCCTTTCGATACTTGTAATCCTTATTTATAATCCCTTACAATTATTTGACTCGGGTTTTCAGCTATCGTATTCAGCAGTATTTTCTATAATATACATTAACCCTAAGTTAAATAGTGCTCTTATAAAAATATTCCCCCGTAATTCTCACAGTAGAAAACTATCCGTGATTCAGACTTTTTTTACCTTTGTTTTGATTACCATATCAGCCCAAATAGGGACTTTGCCTTTTACACTATTTTATTTCGGGAAATTGTCTCTTGTCTCATTAATTGCTAATATGGTGATTATCCCGGTAATAGCCGTAATTACCGGCAGTGCGATCTTCAGTATATTAATCAGCAATTTTTGGATGTTCGGGGCTGGAATATATGCAGGAGCAAACAACTATTTAACGCATTTAATTTACTCTATAGCCCATTTCCTGGGTAACCAAAAATATTCCTTTTTAGCAATAAATAATTTTACACTTTATGATTCATTAGTTTTTTATTTATCCCTTGTCAGCCTTATTTACTTCTTGAAACTGTTTACTAAGAACAGGAATAAGTTAATATTTTCAGCCATTCTTATTTCTGCAGCCTATTCTATAAGTCGACTGGATGATAATACTCTTTTACCCGAAGGAAGGCTTTCAATTACAGGAATTGACGTTGGGCAAGGGGATGCGACATTGTTAAAGTTACCTGATGGTAAAATTGCTTTAATTGATGCAGGCGCAGCAAATTTGAAATTTGACAGTGGAGAAAAAGTCATTATTCCGTTATTAAACAGGCTTGGTATAAATAATATTGACTACGCAATTATTACACATATTGATAATGATCATTATGCGGGATTTATCTCAATGATAAGCAATGGTAAGATTAAACTTGTTTATAAGCCTGCAATAGATTCAATGAATATAAAAGACCTCAAAATAGAGAAATTTCTTAGAGAAATGAATGTCCCTGTAAAATACTTTACGAGGGAGATCATAAAGCTTTATAATTCAAGAATTTACCTCTTTAATGATAGCCTCAGATCTAACAGCAAAAATCTTTCACAGAACGATAGAAGCGGAATTATTAAAGTCGTCTATGGAAAGACCAGCATTTTATTTACCGGAGATGCCGGATATAAAAGAGAATCTGAATTAGCTGAATTATACGGCAGTAATATTAAAGCAGATATATTAAAACTAGGTCATCATGGGAGTAAATACAGTTCATCCTATCAGTTCCTTTGCCTTGTAAAACCCAAATATGCTTTGATCAGTGCTGGTATCCAGAACAGATATAATCATCCTTCAGCGTATGTTATAGGTAAATTGAGATATTTAAGAATAGAGCCGTTAAGGACGGATTCCAGCGGTGCAGTAATATTGGTATCAGATGGAGAACATATTAAAGTCCAGGATTGGGAAAATAATTGAAAAACCTGCCCAAAATAAATCCTAAATGCAAATCAAGTAATTAAAAATATTCCTCAAAATTCCTTATCTTAACGCATTAAATATAATTTTGAGAAACCGGACCGATGGAAATAAAAACTAATTATCCTAGAAAGAAATTGAACACTTTTGCTCTGGATGTAAAAGCACTGTTTTATGCTGAAATATCTGAGATAAATCAGTTATCTGAATTATACAAAGATAATCCTGGTGTAAACAAAATGATTATTGGCGGTGGAAGTAATATACTTTTCAGCAAAAATTATGATGGCATGCTAATAAGGAATATGATAAAAGGGATTAAAATTATCTTTGAAGACGATGAAACAGTGCTCATTGAAGCTGGAGCTGGTGAGATTTGGGATGATCTTGTAAAATATACTGTGGGAAAAAACTATGGCGGGATGGAGAACCTTTCGCTTATACCCGGGACAGTAGGAGCATCTCCAATTCAGAATATTGGGGCTTATGGAGTAGAAATAAAGGATATCTTTAAAGAACTAAAAGCCCTTAATATTGAAACAGGGGAAGTTGAGACCTTTTCCGGTGAAAATTGCCGTTTCGGATATAGAGATAGTGTATTTAAGAAGGAATTTAAAAATAAATATGTAATTACTTCGGTAACATACAGTCTCCGTAAAAACAGATTAGTTGACATTAGATATGAAGCTCTAAAGAATGAATTAATTGCTACTGGAATTAAGGACCCAACGATCAAAGAGGTTAGAGATATAGTATGCCGGATCAGGAAAAGCAAACTTCCTGACCCAGAGGTGTTGGGTAATGCGGGCAGTTTTTTCAAAAATCCTGAAATATCAAAAGAACAGTTTGACCTGTTAAAAGCAAAATATAGTGACATCCCAGGTTACAGAACTGAGGGGGATATGATGAAAATTCCTGCCGGCTGGTTAATACAAAAATGTGGTTGGAAAGGTAAAAGATTAGGACAAACCGGAGTTTATGAAAAACAAGCTCTTGTTCTTATTAATTATGGAGGGGCAACAGGCAGGGAAATAGTAGAACTTTCAGAGGCAATAAAAGATAGTATCAAAAAAGAATTTGGGATTATTCTTGAAACTGAGGTAAATATTATTTAGGTCTTTTTGCATGGAATAAACAGGATTTTTACCTGATATTCAAATAATTGTTCAGTGAATAAAAATATTTTTAGTTGTACTTATTCTTTTTATCTTTCCATTCAAAATTGGGAAGAACAAATTTCTAAATATAAAAATAACAGTTGGGTAAATAACTTAACCGGAGAAGATATGGCCGAAACTGAATTCGCCAAAGAAGAAAAAAAAGAAAGTGCTTATAAAAGCATTACTCAGGAGATAGTCCAGCCCTTTAAAGATCTGTTACATACTCCACAAGCACTTACAGGATTAAATATTTCTTATATACTTGAAGGGCTTACCTATTTTGGGGTTGTGACCCTGCTGGCAATCTATTTTAATGAATACATCGGGTTAAATGATATAAATGCCGGGATAATGGTAAGTATACTTACTGCCGGTATTACTTTAAGTATGCTTTTCCTTGGAGCCGCTGTTGATTGGGTAGGGCCAAGGAAAGCTTTGCTGGCTTCGCTTAGTTTTATGTTAGTCGGCAGAATATTTCTTGCTGCAGCCCCGGGACTAGCCGGAGGAGTACAGGGGATGTGGTCTTCGGCTCACCTGCTTGCAATGGTAGGAATATTGGGTATTGTTTTAGGCTATGGTATTTATCAACCTGCTTCCTATGCAGCTGTTAAATTATGGACGAATGAGAAAACAGCTGCCATGGGATACGCAATGCTTTATGCGCTTATGAATCTTGGGGGATTCCTTCCTGGATTGATCTCTCCTCCTATCAGAAAGTCTTTCGGCATTACAGGCGTTTTCTGGGTTTATGTTCTTTTGACTGTAACCGGCATGGCTGTGGTTGCTTTAATGATAACCAAAAAAGCAATGAAGCAGGCAGAAGATATTGCACTTGCTACATCCGATAATAAAGAATCTCTTCAGGGAAAAGATGAAACAGAGGAACTTAGCGGGAAGGAAAAACTCAAGTTCTATTTGAAAAATTTTCCGATTAAGGATCTGCGATTTATGTATTTTATATTTATTCTGATCCCGGTTCAGACACTATTTGCGCATAACTGGCTGACAATACCGCAGTATACAAGCAGGGCCTTTGCCGGTTTTGTAAGTGAAAACTTTGAATTTTTCAGTAATTTCAACCCTATACTTATTTTTGTTCTGACACCAATTGTTGCTGCTTTTACTGCAACAAAAAATACTTACACCATGATGATACTTGGCACCTTTGTAATGGCATCACCAACTTTTCTATTAGCACTTGGTCCTAACATTTACACTCTGTTCGGATATTTGATTATTATGACAATAGGCGAGGCTATGTGGCAGCCCAGATTTTTGCAATGGGTAGCTGAAATTGCGCCTAAAGGTATGACTGGAATATATATGGGAATAGGACAGTTCCCATGGTTCCTGACCAAAATGATTACAGGTCTTTATTCGGGGTGGTTCCTGATGCATTATTGTCCGGCAAATACATCTCCTGAAACCATGAACACTCAGTTCATGTGGTTTGTATATGGTATTATTGCAATTATCAGCCCGGTTGGACTTATTTTAGCCAAAAAGTGGATGGTAAAAGGCTTTAAAACCAAGCATGTTGGATAGAAAAGTACTTTTCAGAACTGAAATCCAAATTGTTAGCTAAATAAAAAGCGCTTGCTCAAAAATAGAAGTTGAACAAGCGCTTTTTATTTAATTGGAGTATTATGGACAAATTTTTAAAATTAAATAAATGACTCAGGTCCATTTATCTCATCATCATCCTCTTTCCCCATAGTGAACATACTGCTAAGCATATCCTTGAATTGGAGACCTCTTTCAAGCCGGAATTTACTTAATAGCGAATATTCAGAAAGTCCATGAAGTGCGAACTCCATTAAAAGTAATTTGCTGGCCTCATCTTCATTCGGATGATATTTATTAACCAGATCCTTGAGTCCAGGGACTGCATTTAATGCTTTTTTATAATCATGGTTCGAGTAGTTATGCATTATATCTACCTGATTTCCCTTACCAAACCAGTTAATGATCTGTAAATAAGGATTAGAATCCTGATTCCTCTTCATTTTGTCAGGATTAGGGAAATACAGAGGGAATTGAGATCTGACGGCTTTACTTACAAGGATCTGAGCTACTTTTGCCGGTCCTTCCTGTTCGCCTTCATATACAAGTTCAATTTTTCCGGTTATTGAAGGAATCACTCCAACAAAATCACTGATTCTGATATGAGTCTCATTTTCATGATTAATAAGCATTCTTCTTTCAGCTGAGCTTACAAGGTTTTCATAAGCGGAAATTGTCAATCTGGCCGAGACACCACTTTTAGAGTCAATATACTCGCTTTCACGGGCTTCAAAGGCAATCTGTTCTATCAGAAGCTTTACTAATTCGGATGAACATACTTTAGAAGCCTGATCAATTGTAAGCTTTGCCTCCTGACTGGTAATTTCTTTTGACACCTGGATTGTCTTAGGATAATGGGTCAAAATCTGGCTGTCAATTCTGTCTTTTAATGGAGTGACAATAGCTCCGCGGTTGGTGTAATCTTCAGGGTTTGCAGTAAATACAAAATGAATATCCAGTGGAAGACGGATTTTAAAGCCCCTTATTTGAATATCCTTTTCCTGAAGAATGTTAAAGAGGGCAACTTGTATTCTTGCCTGCAGGTCGGGTAACTCATTTATCACGAATATGGATCTATGTGATCTTGGAATAAGTCCGAAATGTATTACCCTTTCATCCGAATATGGGAGTTTGAGAGTGGCCGCTTTAATCGGGTCGACATCACCAATAAGATCAGCAATAGAAACATCCGGCGTAGCAAGTTTTTCAGTATAACGTTCGGTTCTGTGTATCCACTCAATTGGAGTTTCATCTCCTTTTTCCTCAATCAGGTCCTTGGAGTAACGGGAAATCGGATTCAACGGATCGTCATTTAGTTCTGAACCGGCGACCACAGGGATATACTCGTCTAATAGGTTAATCATCAATCTGGCAAGTCGTGTTTTAGCTTGTCCGCGCAGCCCCAATAAAAGAATATTATGTCTGGATAGTATAGAAGTATCAATATCAGGAATTACACTTTCTTCATAGCCTACTATTCCACTGAAGCTATTTTCGTTTCTTTGTAATTGCTTTATGAGATTTTCCCGCATCTCATCTTTAATTGAGCGTACCTTATAACCAGCACGCTTCAACTGCCCCAGAGTCCTGATCTCAGCATAGTTTCTAATCTGCATCGTATAAAAATCCT
>JBLNEL010000510.1:0-15744 GCA_050262615.1 Bacillota bacterium | reverse complement strand
CAGTAAGAGGATCTCCGTATTCATAGTAGTGGTTGAAAAATCCCTCTGAACCGCTTGATGTAAGTATATTGGCCTGTGCTGCTTTTGTCCATGCACTCTCATCCATCTTGCCGTCGATCTTTATTGTCCCCGGCTGGACGCTTGGGACATCGACTTTCTTCCGCTGATATTCTTCTTCCTGCGCGAAAGTAACTGCACTGCTTAAGAATAAACATAAAACTAACAGTAAGTTGAGCTTTCTCATTTTTTACCTCCTTATTGTTATTGAGAAATCTGTTTATACAATATCCGATTGCATTTCCAACTTTCCTGTAATTTGAATTGAAAAGATTTTGTCTTCTGCCCCCTTTCTATTAAGTTAGTTTATTATTTGCCTCCTGATTGTTTGATTATCTGTTTGTTTATTTCGCCGCTGAGTCTTAATAAGATTTCCAGCAATATTATTCTTAAAATTATTTACAAATTGAAGTGAAGGGTTATTGCAGGAACCACATTGTTTGTTCTATATGTCCCGGAAAGCTCAGGCAACCCATTACGGAAAACTTCTTTTTTTACACCTAAAACATAGGTTACAGAAGCATCCAGGTATAAATCTTCACTTTTGTAGCCTACTCCGATCGACATCCAGTGCTGATCTAATGAAGGCAGCAGAAGGCTATATGAGGCTGGCTCAATTGGGCTTTGACTGAACCGGTACCCAAGCCTATAGGAGAATCCCTGGTCAAGAGAACCGTATTCAAGACCCAGACCTGCATCAATGCAGTTTTTTGTTAAAAACTGGAAGTTGCCGGGCTGAAATCCTGTAAGGCTGTCAAATGCATTTAGTGATTGCTGCCAGAGCTGATTGCTGAAAGTAAAGGTGTAATTATTCTTTATATTTTTCCACAGACTGTAGCTGCCATCAAGATTCAATGATAATGAACCTGAAAGTTTATATACAATTCCAAGGGAGAAAATCCATGGAAGTTTAAATTCGTTTGAAAGATCACTGCTGGAAGCATCAGAATCAAGTTGAGCAAACATCAGACTATTTGCTTTTCCCTTTAATGTTGTTTTTACTCCGCTCCGGGCTGATATGCCCAGCCGCAGGTTATCGTTTAGATTAGCAAGCACTCCTAAATTAAAACCGAAGCTCCAGGCATTCTGATCATAATTGAACTGGTAAGCCAAAAGACCTTTTCCGTTCTGCCATCTGGTATTGTTTACAGGGAATGCAATAAGCTGTGAGATATAGTAAACATTCAGACCTAAGCCCAGGGCAAAGTCTCCGAATGCAATTGCAAATGAAGGTGTAATTGCGCTTACTTTTAACTGGTTTCTCATATCAAATGCAGCAACACTGCTTAAAGAGTCGCTTCTGCGGTATGTAGCATAAGGCCAGTCTACCTGGTAATCGATAAGCTTGTTATAAGCAAATGCAGCAGTCATTCCTGGAAAAATATTATAGTAAACACCTCCTCCTAAACTAAGGTCATCATTTCTATAGGAGCGATGGAGTCCACCTGTAGGGCTTTCAAACTCCTGTTGTTCCATGCGGTCAAGCAGTGAAATATTTATTTCCCTGCCTGTCATAAATGCAAAACCCGCAGGATTTGTCCATGAGCAGTTAAGTCCGTCAGTTCCGGCAATATAGAGTCCATTTAAGGAAAGCGTACGAGCTCCAAAAAGCGGAGTAAAATTAGTGCCGCCGGCCTGAAGGCTGCTTATAATGGCAAAGGAGCATATAATCAGTATCAGTAGTCGTCTAGATCTCATCTAAATAATCTCCGTAATTTAGATTATGTTTTCAGTAAACACGGAAAGTAACATAAGAATAATAGGGAGTGGATCTGGTTCTTCTTTCAGCATCCCAGCTTTTGTTAGCAATCCAAAGATAATAATCCTTATTCCGGGTGAGACCCGAAGCAGGGAATTCAAAGAAAATCTTTGTCTTATCTACTTTCTGGCCAATTGCAACTCCTGGAGGAATAACATTAGATTTCCCGTAGACTTCTTTTCCATTAAGAGTATCTGCAGAATATACTTCCCAGTATATGGAGCTTGGTGTATACTGTATCCCTTCGGTGATTCCGATAGCAGCTATTAAAGTATCCTTAATACCTGTTTGTTTTATAGTCCAGATAACCTTTACCGCAGGAGAGTTTGCCGGCGGCAGAATTGTTATGTCTGCCAGAGGGCCGAACTGAGACTGGTTTTTGATATTAACAAAGACATCAATATTCTGAGATTTTGTTGAAAGGCTAAGCTGTGAGACCTTAATGCTGTCGCCGGTGAGCTTTATGGTATTGCTCAATATGGAATCTACCAAAAGGTTTTTGCCTTTAGCTGAGGCTGATATCTGGTTCCATGCCTCTTCCTTGAGTACCCAGAATGTATAGGGATTGTCCTCAGAGAGGCTATCTAAGGTCTTACCTCCATAATTGCCCGTAAGGTCCTGTGCCCCCTGAGGCAAGACTCCGTACTTGACCGGGAAATGAATGCTGTTTGACGGGGCATAGACGAGCCATACAAGCGAGGTATCCAGGGCTGCATGGTTTCCGCGGTTAATGCCGAAGATTGTTACATACCCGCCAAGCCAGGTTACCTCCGGGCGAAATGAACCGGATTCGACCAGAATATTAGAAAGGCTTGTGCCCCCTTCATAAGGAGCAAGCGGACCGTCATCTTTTTTGCTGCAGCTCTGAAGTGTCAGAGTTAATATTAAGAAAGTGAGAAGAGGCAATATACCCGGTATTAAATATCGTTTCATAATAAGTACCCGTATCAAATCGAATTAATTTTATTACATACGTTTAACTTGCTCTTGCCAATAAGGATTGTTTACTTCACCTTCCTTTGTTGAATGTATTAGTGAATACCGTCCGTTAGATTTAAGATCGGCGAAGACGAACATATAGGATTTATCCTGCCTGTAGTACCATATTTCATATGGGGCTGAATCAGTTTCAAATTCATGGCGTTCTATTTCATCCGGGTTCCCGTATTTTATTAAGATCATACCCCGGTCAGTTTTCCAGCCTTCGGTTTTTCCCCAGCTGAAGTTCTGATTGGCAAACTGGTATCTGTTAATGATCTTCTGAAGATATTCATTCTCAGGTGTTCCGGGTGAAGGGTCAAATTCATTCCAGAATCGAATCAGAAACTGAGCCTTGCCAGCCAAGTCCAGTTTTTCATACAACTTATATCTGTCAGGTGCGATATTGCTGATTATTCTGCCTGCAATTTCTGCTTGTTCCTCTGTCAACTGGGTTTGCTGTTTTGCGGGTCTATACTGCAGGACTTCAAATCCCCTTGATAAAGAAAGACTTTTGCCGCTGCCGGAGTCAACTACTTCTGCGTTAAGCTGATAGATCCCTGAAGGGACTGTAGCCACATTTACACCATGAAAAACGCCGGCACTTTTGCCTGAGCTTCTGATCTGAATAGATGGGAATCTCTTAATTATCTTTCCATCGCTTGAAGTTATGGAATATGTTGCAGATAAATTCTCTCCAGAAGAAGTCTCAATATTATATAGCTCATAATAAAGATAAAGTACAGGATTAAGTATTCCGAAGCGTCTCGAAGGATTTGGAACCATAGAAATCTTGCCTTTCATAAATTGTTTCGAGCCTGAGCTATCATCCATTCGTGTTACAAATTCAATCTGACTGGCAGAAAAGATGCTTTTACTCAAATCAGGAATAATGGTTTGAATTACTGCCTTTCCATGATTTGTGCTGTTCTGATCAGACACTTCAATCTCAGCGATGTATCGTCCGGGAATAATTTCACCTGCATTCCACTGGTCGTATATTGCAAGTCCTTTTATCTGATTATTATTACCTGAAGGCAATGAGGTTTCAGTAACCCATTCCTTTGAGAGTACGGCTCTGCCTGCCGAATCGCTTAGTGTTGACCGTATCTTTACACTGCCTGTATTTTTATTATCAGAGGTTTTATAGTTTAACTGATCGGCAGGGATCATGATATAGAATTCCTCGAAGGTTTTGTTGTCCTTCCCCCTGAATCCGGAATGGTCAGCAAAAAAAAGAATATTACCGGTGCTGCTGACAGGTACATCCTTTTGAAAGGTAGTCATTGTATCCTGTGCAAACAGGGAAGCTGAGAGTATTCCAGAAACCAGAAGCAGAGTATGCTTCAGGAGAATAAATTTCAGGAGAATATGGTTAAGGAGAATATGTTTCAGGAGAAGCTTCATTTCATTTATTCCTTAAGTCCGCTTAATGTAATTCCCTGGATGAAATATTTTTGTGCAAAGAAGAAGACTATCAAGATCGGAAGGACACTTGTTACACTGCCGGCCATCAACAGGTCCCACTGAGTTAAGTAACGGTCGCGGAAGATAGATAAGCCTAATTGGACAGTGCGCATTTCATCTGAATTTATAACAACCAGTGCCCAGAGGAAGTCATTGAAAGTTCCCATGAATGTAAATATAGCTAGTGTGGCTAGAGCCGGCTTAGCAAGAGGTATTATAATTTTCCTTAAGACCTGAAATCTGCTTGATCCGTCAATATAAGCAGCTTCTTCTAATTCCCTTGGGATTGTCATAAAGAACTGTCTTAGAAGAAAGGTCCCGAATGCACTAGCCAGGCCCGGGACGATCAGAGCCTTAAAGGAATCTATCCATCCGAGCCAGTATAAAACCATAAACGAAGGTATCATTGTTACATTATAGGGCACCATCATTGTTCCAAGAAAAATATAGAACAAAAGATCACGTCCTTTGAACCTTAGTCGTGCAAAGGCAAATGCCGCCATTGAGCATGTTATAAGCTGTCCTATTGTTACGCTGAAAGCTGTAACAAGACTGTTTATGTAGTATCTTCCGAATGGAGCTGCTTCAAATGAGTTCTTGTAGTTTTCAAAGCGAAGTCTATCCGGCAGCCATTTAGGCGGATATACATATATCTCATTCATATCTTTTAATGAGGTAAGTATCATCCATATAAACGGGGCCAGTGTCATTATTGCAAGTGCATATACCAGTATGTGGTATATAGTCTTAAGTGAAATATCTTTTATGTTTAATTTTTTTCTCATACAATTAGATTACTTAATCGACATTTAGATGAATACAAAATTATCCAAGCACTTTGGATTTCATATATTTGACCTGCAGCATTGTGAAAATGAAAAGCAGTGCAAAGAGGAAATAACTTACAGCTGAAGCATAGCCCATTTCAAAGAACTTAAAGGCATGCTCATAGATATAAAATACGAGAACCTTGGTAGAGCCTAAAGGACCACCGCTTGTTAATACATATACAATATCAAATACCTGGAAACTTCCTATCATCGACATTATCATAATAAAGAAAGTTGTAGGACTAAGCATTGGCACAGTTATATTCCAGAATTTAGCCCACCAGCCTGCACCGTCTAACTGTGCTGCTTCATAATAACTTTCCGGAATACCCTGAAGCCCCGCAGAGAACAATACCATATTTACACCAAGGGTTTTCCAAACGCCCATAATAATAAGTGCAAACATTGCAGCTGTCGGGTCATTGAGCCAGTTGACAGCGCTGATACCGAATATTCCGATAAAATAATTTATAAGTCCAAAGTTAGGATCATAGAGCCATCTCCAGATTACAGCAGCTGCAACAGGAGAAATAACAACGGGTGCAAAAAAAGCAGTTCTTAAGAATTTTTTTCCTTTTAATTTTTTATTAAGCGCATAAGCAATTAGCAGCGAAATGATCATATTTAGAGGTATCGTCCCGATAGTATAAACAGCCGTGTTCTTTAAGACCATCCAAAACTCTTCAGAGGAAAACATATTTTTATAGTTATCAAGTCCTACAAATACTGTTTCTGAGGAGAACATATTCCACTGCTGAAAGCTCAAATAAAAGCTGAACAATACAGGAAAGAGTATAAATGTAGTAAAGACAATCATAGTAGGTGATAAGAACATAAGTGCGCTGTAAAGGTCGGTCTTCTGTTTGACTTTTGATTTCAGCGCTCGGTTATTTTCTGCAGGGACTTTTGTGTTTTCTTTCAGCTGCTGATTTTTATTGTTATGCAGTTCTTTATTTACTTGTAATGGATCCAACATATTTCCTAAAAAATTTTTTCAGTTTTATAATTTTTTCTTCCTTATTAAGAAACAGTGTTTATTAAGAAACAGTGTTTATTAAGGGACAGTGTTTATTAAGGGACAGTGTTTCAGCTGTAATTGTAATTATTGTTTCTTAACATTTCTGAGGAGGCTATTAGATTTAGCTGCTGCCTGCTCGAGAGCCTGTTTCACATCCTGGTTGCCGACTGTTGATTTTTCAATAGCTTCGGCAATATGTCTTTGGATCTGCAGTCCGCCATAATCAATAGGTTTCTGTGCCATTCCGTAATCCATCTGATCTACGAAGACCTTGAAGTTTGGATTATCCTTTAAATAGTTTTGAAATTCAGGAACGCTTAAGGCTTTATGTCTTATAGGAAGATATCCTGATTTCATTGCCCAGAAGGCTTGTGTTTCTGGTTTAATCATCCATTTTACAAATGTCCAGGCCTCCTTCGGGTGGGCTGACTGCTTGAAAATAGCAAGGTATTCGCCTCCAACAATTGTTGCCTGTTTTGAAGGTCCTTTAGGCAGCGGGGCAAATGCCCAGTCGAGACCTTTTAATATCTGGTTGTATCTTGGGAGGTTCCACGGACCGTCCATTGCCATAGCAAGATGCCTTGAGGCAAAAGCTACGTCGTAATCACTGGTAAAGCTATTAAGCTTAAGGTCTCTGTAAATTCTCTGCCACAAAGAAAGGGCATCAACACCCATTTGTGAATTGTAGAGCACTTTTGTCTGGTCGTCAGTTATTATATCTCCTCCTGCCTGCCAGAGATAAGGCATCCATTGCCAAACCATCCAGCTGCTTAATGGGCCTGCAGCCGGATAGACTGGTAAAAATAGTCCGGTCTGCTCAAGTTTTCCGTCGCCATTTTTATCCAGCGTAAGTCTGCGGGCATAATCTTCCAGTTCAGCCCAGGACTGCGGCGGATGGTTTGGATCCAGTCCTGCCTGGCGGAACATTTCCTTGTTATAAAGCAGTGCAAGGTTAGTGGCTTCCATAGGGAGGCTGTAAAGTGTACCTTTCCAGGAAGCATACTGCCGTAATGAGGGATAAATATCCTCCAGATCTTCTTTTGACAGACCGTTTTCGCTTTCAGTAAAATAGCTCATTTTGTATATAGCATCAGCTTTAACAAGGTCTTCCATGAAATCAGAATGTATCCAGCTGATATCCGGAGCATTCTTAGACTGTATAGCAGTAATAAGTTTCTGTACAAGAGCATCTCCGGTAGGGATATACTGTGCCTTTATACGGATATTCGGGTGCTCTTTCTCAAATCGGGCTATCAGCTCGTTTAGTGCAGGTACTGTAGAGGATACAAAGCTATGCCAGAAAACAATAGTTGCCTCTCCGCCAGATGGCTGCTGACGTTTTTCGCCACAGCTGATATTGATTAAACTTGTGAGAATAAGTACAGCTATTGCAGATAAATTTAGAGCGGAATTTTTTAGAGTTGTTTTCAAGATAATTATCCTTTGTTGAAAAATCAAAATTCTCGTTTTAATAAATATTAGGTCCGGGCGCAGTCCCTGCTGCTTAGTCCCATTTTCCGGGTTAGCATATATCTTATTGGAAGAAAATCTGCTTACATTAGCCAGACTGCATTTCATTGCAAGGAGGCTAATAAAGCGTGTGTGTTTCCGGTATACTGCTGTAATTTTTTTCGGCAAAGTTTCTGACAGATTTTCTGATGACCAGTTCAGGCATCAGCACTATCTTTTTTTTCTCTTTTCTTCCTTTAGACTTTATATCTTCAATGAGCAGTTTTACTGCTGTTTCGGCAATTAATTCCTTTGGCTGTCTTACTAAGGTAAGCGGCGCAACGAGGTAAGGTGCAAAGTCAATATCATCAAATGCTGCAATTGAAACATCTTCCGGGATTCTAAGGTTTTCTTCGAACAGTGCCTGCAATGCTCCAAGTGTAATTAAATCACTAGTAGTGAAGATTGCTGTAGGCGGGTTCTCCATTTTCATCAGCATTTTAGTTTCGATGTATCCGTTTTCTTTTCTGAAATCGTTGCCAACAATGTAATCTTCATTTACAGGGATATTATATCTTGCCAGTGCCTCTAAGTATCCTTTCAGCCGCTCATTATTTGTATATGTGTCAGGCAGTCCCTGAATTATAGCAATTTTCGTGTGTCCGCATTGGATAATATGTTCAATTGCTTTATATGCACCGCCGTAATTGTCAATTACAACAGCATTTGAATGAATATCGCTGAAACACCTGTCTAAAAGTATTACCGGTTCGTTCTGTTTTATGAGTTCGAGTATGTGCGAGTACTTTGTTCCTACAGGCATTATAATAAAACCATCAACACCCTTACTTTTTAATAAATCGACTTGTTCGGTTTCCGTTATTATATTTTCATTAGTACTGCAGACTATAAGGCTATAGCCCTGCTGGAATAGAAGTGTCTGTATTACATGAGTAATAAAAGCAAAAAAAGGATTAGAGATATCCGGAACTACAATTCCTATAGTGTGAGTTTTTTTTAGTCTTAGCCCTCTTGCCAAAAGGTTCGGCTTATAATGCAGTTCCTTTGCTGCTTTTAATACCATTTTTTTCGTCTCAGTGCTGATCCTGTATTTTTCATGTTTATTATTCAGCACACGCGAAACAGTCGTTGTTGAAACTCCGGCTTTGGCTGCTATATCGTTCAACGTAATTAGCATCTTTTCTCCGCCTAAATGGAGTTGATTCTAAAACCCGTCGTTCAGAAATTCTTTATGCACAATCGATTGTGCAACTATAAAGAACATATTTTAATAATTTTCATTTGTCAATGATGAAAGGCATATATCGTAGTACAAAATATTTCCCCCTTAAAAATGCTGTTTATAAAAGGCTCTCAGTACCGAAAAGAATGTGACAGATGAAAAGAATGTGACAGATGAAAAGAATGTGACAGATAAAAAGAATGTGACAGATGAAAAGAATGTGACAGATGAAAAGAATATTTCAGATTAACAGGTAATTCGGTCAAAAGAATGTTTCTACCGGGTTGATAAATTGAAATAGTATATAATTTTCTATACTTTATTATTTGCTTAGATTCCTTCAAAATAAAGTAAGAGGGCAGTATGTATAATTTTGGATTATTTGCTTTTCTGTCTTTCTTTATTCCCGCTTTAATCACTGATATAAATGCGCAATATCAATTAATCAATGCTTTTCCGAAGATGAATTTTCTGCAGCCTTTAGACCTGCAGCATCCGCCGGATGGGACAGACAGGTTATTTGTAGTTACGCAGCCCGGTGTTATTTATTATTTTGCAAACGATTCGTCGGTTCAGAAACCGACTGTATTTCTAAACATTCAGGATAAGGTAAGGTCGGGTGGAGAGATGGGGCTGCTTGGAATGGCATTTCATCCCGACTTTAAGAATAACGGATACTTTTATATTAACTACACGACAGGTGATCCTTTAAAGAGTGTTATTGCGCGTTATACTGTTATACCTAATGCTGATTCAGCTGACAGGAACAGTGAGTTGGTGATACTAGAAGTAGACCAGCCTTATCAGAATCATAATGCAGGACAGCTAGCTTTCGGACCAGATGGTTATCTCTATATAGGTTTTGGCGACGGCGGTTCAGGCGGGGACCCACATAATAATGCACAGAACAGGGCTTCTTTCTTAGGTAAGATGCATAGAATAGACGTTAATAAGACTCAGTCAGGGAAAAATTATGGTATTCCTGCTGATAATCCTTATGTTGGAAATTCACAGGGGTTTTTAGAGGAAATATATGCCTATGGATTAAGAAATCCCTGGCGTTATAGTTTTGATCCGGTAACAAAATGGCTCTGGGTGGCTGATGTAGGTCAGGATCAATGGGAAGAAATAGATATAGTGCATAAAGGCGGGAATTACGGCTGGAGGATAATGGAAGGACTGCATTGCTACAATCCTCCCTCAGAATGTGATACCGCCGGACTTATAAAGCCGGTATGGGAATACGGACATAACCCCGAAGGAGGAAATTCGATTTCAGGAGGTTATGTTTACCGGGGAAATAGTCTGACGCAGCTAACGGGTAAGTATATATATGCTGACTTTGTTTCGGGAAGAATATGGGCTTTAACTTACAATGGTTCAGACCCTGCGGCGAATACATTACTTGTTAAAAGTGAAAAAAATATTTCATCGCTTGGAATAGATAAGAATAATGAACTGTATTTCTGTTCATTTGATGGTTTCATTTATAAGTTGAAATATTCTGTTCCTGTTTCCGTCCCGGGAGAGCATCCCAAGGAATATGGGTTATATGATAACTATCCTAATCCGTTTAATCCACAGACTACAATTAGCTTTGATATAAAAGAAAAGGGAAATGTTAAGCTTTTAATTTACGATATGGAAGGGAAAGTAGTTGAGACTCTTTATAATGGGATTATGGATTCCGGGAAGTTTGAACTAGAATGGGATGCTTCCAGTTTTCCAAGCGGTATTTATATTTATGAACTTACTGCAGGCGATTTTAAGGCAGCAAAGAAAATGGTTTTTCTGAAGTGATCTTCATCACCCAGTTAAGAAGACAGTCGATTCAGTTAAGCCTTTTTTTTATAATATGTGATACGCTTTTTTAAAAAAAGACTCAGGTGAACAGGAGTGTGACATGAAAATAAACTTTAGTGCTGCACTGATAGGTTTGTTATTTACATCCAGGGTTTTTTCACAAGGCTATTACTACATAAACAGGTATGTAACCCTGCCGGATACAACAGTTATAACAAAAACAACGGATGTATCTATACCGGAAAATACAGAGGATGTGAGATCTGTAGGGATGGGCAAGACCCAGGTAGCAAATGGCAGTAACTTTAATGCAATGATGTATAATCCGGCACTGCTTTCAAAAGAAAAGTTGTCAATTGAAGCAATTGGTGTAGCTGCCAGTCTGCCTCCGGAGACATTCGATGCTGCCAGATTTTTAAGTGACCATATGGATGAATTTAAGAAAGCCCTGTCACTTAGAGCTATATGGGACGGGGTGAATAAATTCAAAGCTCCCGGTTCAACCAGTACACAGAAACTTGAAGCTCTGCATCAGATACAAGATGGACTGAAGTTTCCACGGGATTTATTAAATCAGGTTGTCGGTTCCAGCAGCAATCCAAAGACGCATGGAATGAAACTTATTCCAGGTATTTCAGTGCAGGCAGGCAATTTGGGATTCAGTCTTTATGGAACTGCTCAGTCAGGCTTTGAGGTACACCAGAGTCCTATTGTAGATGCTTTGCTTGAAATTAATCTGCCTGATAATCTTGATGACGAGACGCAGGTAGTAAATGCAATTACCAGCATGCAGGGGTTGTTGGAGTCAGTTGTTGATAATTATGGAAACATTGATTTTGGAGTCCTGCCTGTAGTATATGCGTTTTCATACATAGACGTAGTTGGTGCAGCCGGATATGGAATGCATGTAACTAAAGATCTCAGTATCGGAACAAACCTTAAAGTGGTTCACCGCAGGTTCTCGACCAGGCGGGCCGTGGTTGATAACTACAAGACCATACTGACAGAAGTAACAAAGGGGCTGGATTCCTACATTACCAGTTTCTCGATGGATCTAGGGGCATTATATCACTTCAGTACCGGCACAGACGTTGGCATATCGCTTCAGAATATTATACCGATGCAGACCATTTCATCCAGTGTTGATGTAACTGTTTCAGCTTCATATCTTGATTATGAGCGAGACCAGTTCGGCAGGAAAGTAATCAACGCACAGGATGATACAGCACTTGTAAGTTACTCGCGCAACATCAATGTAGGAGTGCCTTTTGAACTCAGTTTTCCGTTTATTGCAAGTATAGGTGCATATCACCCGATTACCAGCAACTGGAGTGTAGCACTCGATATTGATGATATTTTTGAGCAAGACACAAGGTATACTGATTATTTCCAGAGACTTCGCTTTGGCTCAGAATACAGATTTGAAGCCGTAAGAAATATTTTTTCAGTCATTCCCAGGGGTGGATTTTCAGACAACAGGTTTACTTTTGGTTTAGGACTGCAGATTTTCAGGGCAATACGCTTAGACGGGGCATATGCTTACGACCGGTATGTGGATAAAAATGCCTATTATGCGCAGATTAAGATCGGCTGGTAGAGCTTAAAAAAATAATATTGGATAAATTGAATAAAGACGGGTCATTTAGCTAATAAATTTGGATTTTCGTTCGAAAATAAATAGAGAATCTTTTTTTTATTAGTACGGGACCCGGGCTTAGCAATGAATTTAATTTATCCTGTAAAAAACCTTCCGGATAACCGGTCGGAGGATTGTAATTGTTATTATAAAAGTATTTATAATGCAATAATAAGTTCTTCAATCGATCCGGTATTTATATCTGATCCTGAAGGCAATATACTTGATATTTCTCAAAAGGCGCTCGATTTTTTTGGTCTTTCCGGTATTGAAGACATCCAGGGGAAAACGATCTTCAAGACAGTGCTCTTTGAAAATCAGGATATGATATATACTTATTTCAAAGAAGTTGTAAAAAACGGAAAGGCGGAGACCTTAGAATATTCATTTATAAGAAGTGATAACCGCAGAAGCTATTGTGAGATCAATCCGATTGTCCTAAAAGATGCTGAGAATAAGCCCCGATTTGTAGCCGCAATTGTTAAAGATATTACCACCAACAAATTTGAACAGAAAAAACAGGCTGCCATTTATGAGATCTCCGAGGCCGCGGCTGTTTCAAATAATTTAGATGAGCTATATGCTAAGGTGCATATGATCGTAAAAGAGCTCATTCCTGCAGATAACTTCTATATTGCCATTTGTGATGAAAAATTTCAGACAGTTGAATTTCCGTATTATATCGATGAAAATGATGGTCCTGATGCAGTAATTAAATATCCTGCACAGAGATTCGGCAAAGGTCTTACCGAGTATGCGATAAGCTACGGAAAGCCGATGCTGGTAAGCAAGGAAAAGCAGCTTGAGTATCTTTCAAAGGGGCTTATTGAGCAGGTAGGCGAACTCTGCACAGAGTGGCTTGGGGTGCCGTTAAAAACAATAAACGGAAAAACAATTGGTCTTCTGACTGTTCAGATGTACAGCAGCAAACTCAGCTATACGCGTTCTGATATAGATATACTTTCATTTGTTTCGACTCAGATTGCAATGGCAATTGAGAGGAAAAGAAAAGAAGAGAGCCTGCTTCAGCTGAAAAAAGCAGTTGAAAGTTCAAGCGAAGCTATTTTTATAACAGACACAGAGAGACTAATCAGCTATATCAATCCCGAATTTACACGGCTTTACGGTTATACTCCTGATGAAATCATCGGTAAAGCGACACCTGAAATCCTAAAGACAAGTCTTATCTCTGAAGAAATATATCTAAACTACTGGACAGAACTTAAAAGCAAACGAAACATCACAAATGAGCTGATGGTAAAGACAAAGCTTGGGAAAGTAATATGCATTGAATGTTCTGCCAGTGCCATAATTGATGAGAACGATCAGGTACTTGGGTATCTTTGTGTACAGAGAAGCATTGAGCAGAGAAAGGAAGCTGAGAATATAAAGAATGCACTTTATAAGATATCCGAGGCGGCAAACGTCACGCTCGATCTTTCAACCTTATATGAAAGGATTCATGAAATTATAAAAGAGCTGATGCCTGTAAAGAATTTTTATATAGCTCTTTTTGATCCAGAAACCGAGCTTATTAGCTTCCCATATTTCATTGACGAATATGATCCGCCGCAGGCGCCAAAAAAAGCAGGCAAGGGGCTTACGGAATATGTACTCAGGACGGGTAAAGGCATACTGGTCAATGAGGATATGAGTTTTGAATTAAGCCGGCAGGGTGAAATTGAAGTAATCGGCACACCATCAAAGGTATGGCTGGGTGTACCGCTTAAGATCTTTGAGAGGGTAACGGGCGTAATGGTGCTTCAGGATTATGAGAATTCCGATGTTTATGCTGAACGTGAAAAGGAGATCCTGACATTTGTTTCGGAGCAGATTGCCTCGGCAATTTATAAGAAGAGTGTAGAACAGGAGCTTCTTGAATTTACAACTGAACTTCAGAATCACAAGCAGCTTCTTGAGAAAAGAACGGAAGAACTTACAAGTCTAAATTCACAGCTTGAACGTTCTGAAAAAGAACTGCAGGAACTTAATTCTGCCAAGGATAAATATTTCTCGATCATAGCCCATGATCTAAAAAGTCCGTTTAACGGGTTACTGGGCTTTTCAAATATGCTGCTGCAGGATTTCGATCAGTTTAAGAAAGATGATGTACGAGTTTACCTGAAGTATATGAACAGCTCAATTAAGCATATTTTTACGCTTGTTGAAAACCTGCTTGACTGGTCAAGGATACAAACAGGAAGACTCGAGTTTAATCCCGAGTCTTTAAACCTTAAAGAGTAT
Source organism: Bacillota bacterium (assembly GCA_050262615.1). Lineage (GTDB taxonomy): Bacteria > Bacteroidota > Ignavibacteria > Ignavibacteriales > SURF-24 > JAUZPB01. The sequence continues at coordinate 1,260 of JBLNEL010000510.1, read as the reverse complement.
GTTACTGGTGTAGTCAAGCTGCTTGAAAGCAATTTACTTGGCAAGTCAATAAGTTCCTGTGTGGAAATAAACGAAAATGTTCTGGTATCTGCGGATAAAAAAATGCTTACATCTGTACTGCAGAACCTGATATCAAATGCAGTAAAGTTTACAAAACCGGGAGGAATGATAAGAATCGCATCTGGTATTGAAGGCTCAAATGTTAAAATATCAGTTTCAGATACCGGTGTGGGAATAGATCAGGTCAGATTAAACGACCTGTTTAAGATTGATAAGCATACCTCGACAGACGGGACTGAAAAAGAGAAGGGGACCGGCTTAGGCTTAATTCTTTGCAAGGAGTTTGTTGAAAAATGCGGCGGAAAAATTTCGGTTGCCAGCGAAATAGGAAAGGGCACCGTATTTTCTTTCACTCTTCCTTTAAAGTAAGCTAAAAATAAGTGCTTTTCTAATCAGTTATCCGGAATACAACAGCATAAGTTTATGGTAAATCTTTATAAAAAAATAGTTCTTAGCGGAATAAACAGAAAGTTCCTTTTACCAGTTGTACTATTAACAATTGCAGGCTCAATCCTGTTTTCAGTGATCGGTTATCTGACGATTCAGAGGGAGGTGACTGAAGATGCTGAAGAAATTGCAAGGGTTACGGCTCAGAAAATTCAAATTACAATTTCAGTCCGGATTGAAAAGTGGATGTCTGAAATTGCGCTTATGGCTTCTTCCAAAGAGGCCTCAGGCAGCGATCTGAAAGAGATTGTTGAATATCTAAAGGAAAAGCGCAGCATTCTCAGTGATTACCTTTTTCTTCATGCTGCTGATAAAGATGGATACTATCTAACTACAGATGGAAGAACAAGTAATATTTCCAACCGTGAGTATTTCAATAAGGCAATGAAGGGTATCTCTAGTGTTTCCGACCCTTTAATTTCCAAAACCACCGGGAAGCCTGTAATAGCTGTATGTGCCCCCAGAAGAAATAATAAAGGCGAGATCATAGGAGCTTTGACGGGCATTATTGACCTGAAGCAGATAACAAAGATCATTAATTCAGAACGGATACTTAAGACCGGTTATTCAATAATGATCGATAACAAAGGCACAGTAATGGCCTATCCTGATGAAGCCTCAATTATGAAGTTTTCACTTCTGAATATTGATGATCAGGGTACAAAAGAAATTGTCAGAAGCATGCTAAAAGGAAATTCAGGTGTAGGGTATTATACTTACAAGGGGCAAAAAAAATTAGCCGCATATTGTCCC
>JBLNEL010000509.1:0-11523 GCA_050262615.1 Bacillota bacterium | reverse complement strand
TTTCCTGACTATGCCATTAAAAAAATACAAGTATAACACAGGTTTTAACACTATACTTGGTGATGCAGAAAAATTCATAACTATTGTTGAAGCATCTAACAGAAGGACACTTATTTCTGAGATGTTCTTTGCGGGAATTCCTTTTATTCTGGCTTTGATACATTTACTTTTCTTTGTCTTTTATCCGTCTGATAAATCAAATTTATTTTACGGATTATGTCTTATTTGTTTTTCTTTTTCGTTTTTCTTCTTTTACCAGAGGTATTTTACAGAATCCCCGCAGACATTATTTTTATACAATAATCTTGCATTGTTCAACAATCCGTTTATTGTATTGTTTGGACTTTTAAGTGCATATTTTGCATTTAAAGACAGAAACCCTATAAAGATCACGCTATTCTCATTTACGGCAATTGTACTGGCTGTATGGGCTTATTCTTCACCTACCAGAACAGCAACATATGCATTTTATGCATACATTATTCTGATAATTTTTGAGTTATTCCGTTTAATGTTATTCTCAAAGAGCAAACGTGAGGGAAGCCGGTGGATAATAGGAACGGGTTTTGGAATACTGGCCGTTACGCTTATCTACAGCATTATTACTGATATTGGTCTTATCAAACCATTCTCCGGAGTAACGATCGATCCAGGCTATGGAATGCTGGCTTTGATCATTTCACAATCGATAAACCTGTCTTTAGGTTTTGCACGAACACATAAGAATCTTGAAAGGCAGTTAAAGCATGTAAGGGAGCTTTCAGAAAAAGCCTTAGAGCAGGAAAGAATAGCGCGCAGGCAGGAAATGGAGAAAAAGCTGCTTGAGGCTGATAACGACAGAAAAACACGGGAGCTTGAGGAAGCAAGAAGAATGCAGCTTTCAATGCTTCCCAAAGTAATTCCTGTTGTAAAAGATTTTGAAATTGCAGCCTTTATGAAAACAGCAACTGAAGTCGGAGGCGATTATTATGACTTTAAGACAATGGACTCAGGTACATTTATTACAGCAATAGGTGATGCAACCGGCCATGGAACCAAAGCCGGGACAATGGTCACAATTTTAAAGATCCTGTTTAATCAGCTCTCAGATGCTAAAGATCTTGTAAGTGTCATGCACAAATTTACTGATGCAATCAAGCTGATGAATCTTAATCAGCTTTATATGGGTCTGACACTTCTAGAGATAAAGGATTTGCAAATGAAGCTAGCATCAGCCGGAATGCCGCCTGTGATGTTATACCATGCAGAAAGCAATTGTGTTGAAGAGATCATCATAAAAGGAATGCCATTAGGAAGTTTTGCTGACTTTCCATATCAGCAGAAGGAATTCAGATTATTTCCAGGTGATATAATCTTATTAATGTCGGATGGATATATGGAACAGTTTAACGGCAGGAAGGAAATGCTGGGTCAGGAATCTATAAAGAAAACACTTCAGAATAGCTATAGTAAAGCTCCCCAGGCAATTATAGATGATCTTGTAAGAAATCTGGAATCATGGCAAGGAGACGCACCTCAGCAGGATGATGTAACGTTTGTTGTGCTGAAAGTAAAATAATTTGTCTTATATAAATAGTTTTACTAATAAGTACTATTAATGCGGGGAAATTCATCTGTTGCTTTTATCGACTGTTAATATATGTTAATTATAAAAGCGGATTACAATTGAAATGCCGACCAAACAATTTTTTACCAGCTATAAGATTGCTCTGTCTCTTCTATTGATTTTTCTGTCTGATGCTTTTTTATATGGACAGTTCACCAACATAAAAGTCAATAGCAGGAATAACAGTCCCAATGAAGTATCGATTACCATAAACCCATTAAATCCATTAAATATTGCAGCAGGAGCAAATATTGCATCATACTACTATAGTACAGACGGCGGCAAGTCGTGGCATGATTCGACACTCTACTCCCCTCTTTTAGGTGTATGGGGCGATCCTTCACTTTGTTTTGATGCTGCCGGTAATCTCTTCTTCGCACATTTATCCAATCCCACGCAGGGCGGCTACTGGATTGACAGAATAGTTGTACAAAAGTCAATCGATGGTGGGAAAAGTTTCGATAATGGAGCAGGCATAGGCTACAATCCCCCCGGCAGGCAGCAGGACAAGGAATGGATCACGGCAGATAACTCAGGTTCGATATTCCGTAATAATCTTTATATGAGCTGGACCGAGTTCGATAACTACGGCAGTGCTGATCCAAAAGATAGTTCAAGGATCCGCTTTTCGCGTTCAACCGATAATGGACTCAGCTGGTCTGCTCCTTTAGTTATCAGCGACAGCAGCGGGGACTGTTTAGATAGCGACAATACAGTTGAAGGTGCAGTACCGGCAATTGGACCAAACGGAGAGGTATATATAAGCTGGTCAGGTCCAGGCGGCATCAGATTCGACAAATCATCAGACGGCGGAAAAACATTCGGGAAAGACAGATTTGTTACAAATCAACCCGGAGGATGGGATTTTTCGATTTCAGGAATTTACCGGGCAAACGGATTGCCTGTTACATTGTGTGATATAAGCAATTCGCAATACCGCGGAACAGTATATATTAACTGGTCGGATCAGCGCTATGGATATACAGATGTATTTCTGATAAAGTCGACTGACGGCGGAAACAGCTGGAGTGAAGTAAAGAAAGTAAACAGCAGTTCAGGCAGGGACCGTTTTTTTACCTGGGCTACGGTTGACCAGCATACCGGGCATTTGTGGATAGTTTATTACGATAGAAGTGAAACAGCTGACAGTGCAACAGATGTCTTCGTTTCTAAATCAACTGATGGTGGAGAAACATTTTCAAGCTTTAGGATAAGCCAGAGTTCTTTTACCCCGACATCAAAGGTCTTTTTCGGTGATTATATAAATATTGCGGCTTTTGATGGAATCATACATCCGATCTGGATGAGACTGGATGGAAAAACCCTAAGCATTTGGACTGTTATAATTGAAGAATCCACAACGGGTTTGCCTGAAGAAAAATATAAAAGCGGACTGAATTATAAACTTGAACAGAACTATCCTAATCCATTTAATCCATCTACAAATATCAGCTATTCAATTGCTTCAGAAGGATTTGTAAGGTTAAATGTATATAATTCTTTAGGACAGCAGGTTACAACGCTGGTCAATGGCATACAGAAGGCAGGAAGTTATACAGTAAGTTTTGGGGCTGATTATCTGCCAAGCGGTTTATATCTTTACAAACTCACTTCAGGAATTTTTTCGGCTTCAAACAAAATGCTGCTTATTAAATAATGGTACCGGCAGTATTCTGATGATTCAAAAGGTGAGATATAAAAAAAATCCCGGTTAGTATTTAACCGGGATTTTTTATAGAATCAGCTATTAAGCAAATGATGGTCTTCATAGTCTAAAACTGAAGAAGAATTCTGAGCATATTTGTTAAAAGAATTACCTGCTCTTTGAATAACGAACCTGCCTAATAATTCCTGAAGATTTACAGTAAGACGGCTTAAGTCTTCAGCTGCCTTTGCAATCTGATGAATTCCATCTGAGGTTTGCTGTGTAACAGTATTAATTCCTTCGATATTCTTACTGATCATTTCAGCCGAAGCAGACTGCTGTTCACTGGCGGAAGCTACTAAAGCAACTACATCTGAAACCTTATCAGCTCCTGAGAGTATTTCCTTAAGGGCAGATGCGACTTCCTGTGTAAGTTTGATACCTTCTTTCACAGCATTGTTGGAATCTTCCATTGATTTATCTGCCTCTTTGGCTTCATTCTGAATAGCTTTAATTGTATCAGCAATTTCTTTTGTTGCTTTTGTAGTACGTTCAGCAAGCTTACGTACTTCGTCAGCTACAACTGCAAAGCCTCTTCCCTGTTCACCTGCACGAGCTGCTTCAATTGCAGCATTTAAGGCTAAAAGGTTTGTCTGATCTGCAATGTCATCAATTACCTGTGTTATTTCTCCGATCTGGTCTGTTTTCTTTGCAAGAGAAGTAATAATTGCTCCGGTCTTCTCGGCAGACTTAGCAATTTTATCAATACCTTTCTGAGTTTCTTCAACTTTGAGTGCGCCCTTCTTGGCATTATCGCTGGAATGTTTTGAAGTATCAAGAGCCACTCCGGCATTTCTATTACTTTCAAGAATTGTTTTAGTCATTTCTTCAACTGAAGCTGCAACTTCGGCCGCCTGCTGAGCTTGTTCCTGTGCACCGGCTGCCATTTCCTCTGAGCTTGAAGAAATCTGAGTAGATGATGAAGCAACTGCTGAAGCGCTTTCGGCGACGGCTGAAAGTGCTGAGTTCAGAGAGTCAGCAAGATCATTTACGCTGTCTTTAATAAGCTGATAATCGCCTTTATAATCGCCTTCAATCTTCTTTGTGAAGTCACCTTTTGCCATAACAGAGAGTACTTCAGAAGATTCGTTTAACGGAGCAACAATAGCGTCGAGTATTGAGTTTACGCCTTCGATTAGTTTTCCCCAGCCGCCGCTGTATTTTGAAACATCGCCTCTGAGGCTTAAGCGGCCTTCTTTGTTTGCTTCAACCAGCAGATTGGCTTCGTTAAGTATAGCTTCAATTGTATCGACTTCCCTGTTAAATGCTATTGCCAGGTCATCTTTATCAGAAGCAGGCTTTACTCTCTGCATATTGCCGGCAGCGATTTGTTCGGCTGCATAGATCTTATCAACCTGTGCTGTCTGAAGAGTTATAAAAAGATCAGTAAGTTCACCGATCTCATCTTTTGATTCATTTTTAATCTTAAAGTCATAATTACCGACTGAAAATTCCTTAACAATCTCTTTAAGCTTATTTATAGGCTTTGTAATAGCCGGAGCCATATAGAAGGCATTAATCATAAAAACGGCTGTTCCGATAAGTGAGCCTAAGATTGTAAGTAAGATTGCATTTTTTGCAGTACTATCAGCTGAAGTATTAAGATCTTTTCCTTTTTCTGCGAGTTCTTTGTTGGTGCTGTCAAATTTATTGACAAGTTTTTTACCGACCTCTTCACCTGAGGTAGTTGCAATATCGGCAGCCATCTCGTACATCTGTGTAACCGAGGCGCTCATGATAGCATCGGCTACCATTGTTTTATAGTCAGTCCAGATCTTCTTAACTTCAGTAATATTTTTTCTTGTTTCCTCGTTAATGTCAGCCTTGAGTATTGCATCAATAGATTCATCGATCGACTTTTTGTGCAGTTCATACTCTTTTACGTTATCATTAAATTTGGAGGCGAATTCCTTCATGGAAAACTGGAGCATTATGAACTGTGTTTTTTGAAAATGAGAATAGATATCATAGATTTGTGATTGCGGGTCAATATAATCCTTAAAGATCTTGTCTTTGGTAGAAGACATTTTGCTTAACTGTGTATAGCCAACAACTACTATTAAAGTTGATATGAAGGCCAGGATGAAGAAACCGAACTGGATTTTCCTCACGAACTTTAAATTCTTAAGCCACGCCATTCCTCTTACTCCGATATAACTGTGGTAGAGCGCAGAACAGAGTTTAAAAACAAGAAATCCCTGCGCAGAGTCAATATGGTCAGGCAGGTAGATAATTTATTTTAAAATAATTCTACGCTAAAATTTAATTTTGTTATTTTAGTTTAAAATTGATAGCAAGGGATAATTTTACCTTTACCGGAACCCCCTTGTTCTTTCCGGGAGTATATTTGACATTTTTAACAGCTTCAGTGGCAGCCTCTTCGCAACCTCCGCCAATGCCTTTGATAACTTTTACATTGTCAACTCCACCATTTTCATTAACAAAAACAAGCAGATAAACTTTACCTTCCAGTCCTGCGCTTTTAGCAATATTAGGATATACAATTTTTTTATAAATAGCTGGAAGTCCGCCAACAGGTTCAGGCATTACCTCAGCGAAAGCGAGATAAGGGTCCTCCTGCTGGCTACTTAGTTCTTTAAAAACAGGAGATGAAAGATTGGTTTTGGCATTTAACAGATTTGAACTCCCCAGGAATATAAGACCCGAGAGAAGTATAGCTGAGCATGATTTTGTATCTAACATGATTTCGAACTCCGATACTGATTGTCATATACAACAATTATCGAAACATTTCAACAATTGTTGATAGCCGACCATCAGATTTTTAATAATTTTTACATTGACCGGATTTTAGAGCACAAAGTTACAAAAATCATAGTATACAAAGCTAATTAATTTATAAACATAAATTAGCTAAATTAAGCTAAAGGTTAATCGTAGGTAAAGGGTTATCCTGGGCTAAAGGGAGAGTAAAACTAAAAGCAGTGCCTGCATTTATCTCACTTCTTACGGTTAACTTTCCGCCATTGATCTCCACAAATTCTTTTGAAATAATTAAACCAAGTCCGGTTCCCTTCTCCTGGAGAGTGCCTAAGGTGGAGTGGTTTGTTTCAATTTTGAATAGTCTGGACTGAAGCTCTTTACTAATACCAATGCCATTATCGATTAAGGTCAGTTTCAACAAACCATCATCTTCGAAATCGGAGCTAACAGATATCTTTCCGCCGGGATTAGTAAATTTAATAGCATTTGAAAGCAGGTTCTGAAAAACTGAACTTATCATATTCTCATCAGCATAAACACTGCATGGCGTATTTACTTCATTAATTATCTGAATATTTTTTTTCACCGCATTACCGGCCAGCAGTGATATATTTGAGGATACAAGTGTATCAATCCTGAAATTTGCGGGATTAATTTCAAGTCTTCCGGTTTGAATTCTTGACCACTGCAGGAGATCTTCTAAAAGGTGAAAGACATTTCGTGTAGAATGATATAAGCTTCTAAGGAAATTTTTAATTTCATCTTGTGACAGGCTATCATAATCTTTAAGCAGAAAATCAGTAATCCCAAGCAATGCATTAAAAGGACTACGCAGATCATGTGAGATAATGGAAAAGTATTTATCTTTTCCGGCATTAAGTTCCCGCAGTTTTGCTTCTGACTCAGCTAGTTTCATATTAAGCTGTTCGAGTTCAGAAGCATATTTTTTCAGTTCATTTTCTGCATTTTTTCTTTCTGTAACATTTCTAAATATTAACAGCAGCAGCACTTCAGATTCAAATTCAAGATAGGAACTGGAGACTTCAAACCACGCCTTTCTTCCATCCCAAAGATTAAATTCCCTTTCGTAATGGGGTTCGACCTCCCGGTTTTGAAATCTCTTCTTGTATCTGGCCAGGACCTGTGGATGTTCAGTATTTTTATATATAGTAGAAAATGGTTTTCCTTCCATTTCCTCTTTGGCTTTTCCTGTCATTCTGCAATATGCATCGTTAACCTTTATGACAATGCCGTCTTTATCAGTAATGCGCATGCCGTCGGTTGACTTTTCCCAAACAAGACTGAATTGGAATTCTGATTTTCTGAGGGCTTCTTCTGCAGCAAGTCTTTCCTCAAGTTCAGTAACAAGCAGAGATCTGGATTTCTTAAGGAGTTCAGTGCGTTCCTCAACTCTTTTTTCAAGCAGCATGTTTCTTCTTTTCTGAGCCTTAAATAATAGAAAGCTAACAAAGAAAAGAGCAAGAAGGAAAAGCGGAATAACCCACAAATGCTTCCAAAAAGGAGGATGGGTTAGTTGCAGAAGTAATATTGTTTCGATTACATTATTAAACATTATTATAAGACTTAATAACATTTATAAAAGAGTTTCAGGATTTTCCTGATTCTCAAGTCTGTAGAAAGTAACAGTAAAGACAGTACCCACTCCTTTTTCACTCCGGACATAAATATTAGCGTGGTTCAACCTCAAATATTCTTTTGTAATTGCCAGGCCAAGTCCGTTTCCATCATATCTTCTATTGTAACCTATATCTTCCTGAGAAAAAGGTTTAAAGAGGTTATTCATATATTCAGCTGATATGCCGATACCTGTATCTGATACATCGACAGAAACAGAATCATTATCATCATATATTGTAATCTCAATTTTCCCTTTTTGAGTAAACTTAAATGCATTATCAATAACATGCTGGAATGACTGAACAACCGTGTAAGAGTCGCCGTAAATTACCGGATCAGCTGTTTTGATATTAAATTCCACTTCAAGGTTTTTTTCCTGTGCAAGTGAACTATAGTCATTCAAAAGTAACTGAATTATATTCTGCAGATTAAGTTTTGTGACAGTAGTGTAATAGTTGCCGATCTGAATGCTGGACATTGCAAGGATGTCTTCAATTGTTCTCTGAAGTCTAAGGCTGGAGCGGTTAACTGAATCAAAATAAAGAGCAAGATCAGTTATTCCCTTATTTATTAATTCCTCTTCCATAAGCGACATAAAGCCCAGGATAGAATTCAGCGGGGTTCTGATCTCATGAGACATCTGATTAAGGAAAGCAGTTTTCAGTTTATCAGATTCTTCGGCCTTATCGAGAGCTCTTCTGAGGAGGTCATCGTTCTGTTTTTTTTCAGTAATATCCCTTTGAATAGAAATAAAGCCTGAGATCTTTTTATCAATATCCAGAATAGGCGAAGCACTTTGCTGAACTGTTACGAAGTTTTCAGTTTTAGTTTTATTAACAAATTCATAGTAGTTGGATTTGCCGGAAAGTATTTCTATCCAGAACTGTTCATAGAATTCATTACTCATAAAACCGCTTTTAATAATCGCAGGAGTTGCTCCAATAATCTCTTCTTTACAAAAGCCATAAAATTCCATAAACATTGGATTAGCATAATTTATGATTCCATTTCTGTCAGTCATAAATATCACTTCTCCAGAGTGCTGAATTGCGAACTCAAGTCTGGATTTTTCTTCGAGCCGTTTGCGTATCTTTTCAGGTATATCCCTGAAAGTTACAATACTGCCCTTTGATTTATCGTCATCATCAAGGAATTTACCGAAGTTAAATTCAATTTGTCTTACATTGCCCATTTTATCGGTTAGGATTCCATATTCAGCTTTAACCAATGCTTTTTCAACACCAGAGAGATTTGCAATCAGATCCTGACTATTTAATTCATTGCCTGAAACCTGAAAAACATCTTTCAAATCCTTTCCAATAGCTTCCTTTTCGGCAAAACCGGTCATAACGACAGCCGCCGGATTAATAAAAAGAATGCGGTTATTAAGGTCTGTAACTATAAGTGCATCACTGATGCCTTTTAGAACAGAAACTGTCCCGTTGTTAAAACTCAAAATTATTGGCCCTCATTTCTGGCTTAAGATCACTACCCGGAGCAGTTAATTGCCCGATTGATCTTGATTAAATATAAACTCCCAGAATTATTATCGGAAAAAGATTAGTATTCTTAAGCTATCTTTGAAAAATTAAGTTACTTTTCAGGGGTAATATGCGGGGATTTTGAATTAAAGGACAAAAAAATAGCTGCCGGATAAATAAACCAGCAGCTTCAAAATTATTAAGATACAATAAACTTTTGCAATTATTTCAAATTATTGTACTTAATTTAAGCTATTGTACTTTTTTTGTAACTTCAATCTCCAGTTGTTCCATTCTGTAACGCAGTTTTGACCGTGACAGGCCGAGTATTTTTGCAGCTTTAACCTGATTTCCCTTTGTGATATCGAGGGTCTTCAGAATAAGAGTCTTAAGCACAAGGTCAATACCGACGCCTTTTGCTGGTATTCTTAGTAAGAACTTATCATCGTCGGGGACATTATTATTTTTTCCTGTATTAAGGAAACTGAAGTGCTGTTCTTTTATTTCATCACCATCAAGCATAAGTACAGCCCGTTCGATTGTATTTCTAAGTTCACGTACGTTTCCTTTCCAGTACTGCTGTTCAAGGAAATCGAGCGCATCTTTATCGATACCTTTAATTTTATGGTTAAACTTAACTTCAAACTCCTTCAGGAAGCTGTAAGCCAGAAGCGGAATATCCTCTTTTCTTTCTCTGAGCGGCGGAATAAGGATCTTTGCTACGTTTAATCTGTAATAAAGATCCTCTCTGAAATTTCCCTTCTGAACTTCATCCTCAAGGTTTCTGTTTGTGGCAGCTAAGACTCTAACATTAACCGATATCTCTTTTTCACCGCCTAGTCTGTAGAAAGTCCTTTCCTGGAGTATCCTAAGTAGTTTAACCTGCAGGTCAAGAGAAAGTTCACCTATTTCATCTAAAAGTATGGTACCACCATCAGCAAGTTCAAACTTACCAAGCTTTGTTTTTTGAGCTGCGCCAGTGAATGCACCTTTTTCATGTCCAAAAAGCTCACTTTCAGCTAATTCTTTTGGTATAGCGGCACAATTGATCGTAATAAAAGCAGCATTTTTTCTGGGACTTTGCTGATGTATATATTTTGCAAAAACTTCCTTACCGGTGCCGCTTTCGCCTTCAAGCAATATTGTAGTGTTATCGCTTTTTGCAAGTCTTTCAACCTGACTTAAGACTCTCATAATAGACTTGCTTCTGCCAAAATATTCGCGGGTTATTTCATCTTCCTTCATAATTGAATGAAGCTTTTCAACCTCATTTTTCAGCTTGAGGTGTTCAGTGCATTTAGCCAAAACGAGTTGAAGCTGTTCCATATCGATAGGCTTGAGCAGAAAATCAAAAGCACCAGATTTCATAGCTGAGACTGCAATTTTCACATCAGAATACCCGGTAATCATAATAACCGGAATATGATAGTACTCCTTCTGCAGTATTTTCAGCAGATCCAAACCATTATGGCTGGTAAGATAAATATCCAACAAAATTACATCAGGGCGGAACTCATTGACTTTTTCAATTACCCTATCCCCTTCCATACAGGTTTCGACCTGATAACCCATTTTCAGAAGTATCTTCTTTAAGGAGAGACAAATCAGATTGTCGTCATCAACGATAAGTACATTTAGCATCATTCAATTACACCATTATTTTTTGGATTAAATCTAACGAAGAAACGAGTGCCTTTATTAAATTCTGATTCAAAATTAATTGAAGCATTAAAACCGTCAAGAATCATTTTACAAACACTAAGTCCCAGGCCAGTACCTTGTTTCTTATTCGTATAAAAGTCATTAAAAATCTTTTCCTTATTTTCCTCACTTATCCCTTTACCTGTATCTTCCACTTCAAGTGTAATAAATTCATTCCCATCCTGTATTTCGCTATATGTCTTAACGTAAACTGTGCCGTTTTTTTCAATAGCCTCAAAAGCATTTGTCAGCAGATTAAGGACAACCTGCAGCATCTGATTTTTATTAAAATAAACTGAGGGAATAGTATAGTCTAAATTATCAAAGACTGAAATATTTAAGACTTTAGCCCTGGTGCTCATAATATCCATTGCAAGCAGGACGACATCGTTAAGAGACTGCGGGATGCAGTCGTTTACTGAGCTTCTTGAAAAGTCCAGTGTAGTTTCAATCAGGTTCTGAATCCTTTTAGCCGCTTCGATGCAGGAATTGACAGATTCCCTTACCTCATCGTTTATATCATCTGACATTTTAACATATTCAAGATTAAGCTTTATAGCGGAAAGTGGATTTCTGATCTCATGAGCTAAACTGGCTGCTAATTTGCCTAAAATCTGAAGTTTATTATCCTGAACTTTATTGTGCATCCTCAATCCATCAATAATGTA
>JBLNEL010000508.1:0-2679 GCA_050262615.1 Bacillota bacterium | reverse complement strand
ATAGTTCCATCATGTGCAGTGACAATTTCTTGTGCGATTGCCAAACCCAGCCCTGCTCCACCGGTGTTTGTGGAACGTGCAGAATCCAACCGGTAAAACTTTTCAAAAATAGTTTCAAGCTTTTGAGAAGGAATAGGATCGCCCTGATTTGTGAAAGTTATAATCACCTTATCCGCCTGCTGGGCTGCTGCAATATCAATAATGCTGTCTTCATAGCTATAGGCTATCGCATTTTTCAGAATATTATTGAAAACGCGGGCCAGTTTGTCTGCATCTCCCCACAGGGTAAGCCCCTCAGGCACATTTACGGACACCTGCTTTCCCTGGGGATTCAGCATTGGATAGAATTCGTCCGCCATCTGCTGAAGCATGAATAGTAAGTTAATTTTTTCCTTATTCAATACTATAGTTTGGAGATTAAATCTTGTGATCTCAAAAAATTCATTAATAAGCTGCTCCAGCCGGTAAGCTTTTTCCAAGGTAACACCAACATATTTTGCCTTCTGTTCAGGAGGCATGTCAGAAGCTTCATCCAAAAGACTTAAATATCCTATAACAGAGGTCAGAGGTGTCTTTATATCATGAGCCAGGTAAACTACCAAATCATTTTTGCGCTGCTCGGCATCAAGTGCAGCTTTCTTTTGTTTTTCCAAGTTGCTTTTTATCTGATTAAGTTTATTTTCCATAAAATCCAATTCCGGTGATAATATAATTTCATCATCGGATTCCTCAGCAAGTTTATCCATTCCGGCACTAACTTCATCGAAATATTTAGTAAACCAGGAAATTGAAAACTTAAGCGAAATAACCAGGAATATTAAAATCACAATTAATGTAATAAATTCTATATTATTGTAAAATGTAAACCGATAAATTAATACAGCAACGTTTTCACGCAAATGAAACATAGTCATTAAAAAGCGGACAATAGTATCTCCAAAACTAAAGCGTTCCTGAATTACAATACGCAGGAGGATAACAGCTGCAGCTGTGGCAAAAATAATAAGGAACATTCTAAAAAATACTTTCCTTTTTAATTTTGTATAATCATTTCTTCTTTTATCTCTGTTACTTTTCAATTTTATAGCCAACCCCCCATACCGTTTTGATATATTTAGGGTGCTCTGCGCTGTCATGCATTTTTTCTCTTAAATGACGGATATGAACCATTACCGTATTATTACTGTTGGTAAAGTACTTGTCTCCCCATACCTCATGGAACAGTTCCTCCGAGCTGACAACCCGTCCGCGGTTTGAACAGAGGACCCTAAGAATTGAAAATTCTGTGGGCGTGAGAGACAGCTTTTTTTCATTCAGGGTACATTCATGGGTGTCCATATCCAATACCAATCCGGAAAAGGCAATCAAGTGTTCTTCCTGGTTTGATTCTGCAGAATTATATTTGGTAAATCTCCGAAGCTGCGCTTTTACACGGGCAATAAGTTCCAAAGGGTGAAAGGGTTTAGTGATATAGTCGTCAGCGCCTAATGTCAGTCCGGTGATCTTATCGATTTCTTCTTCCTTTGCTGTAAGCATAATAACCGGAAAATTATGTTTTTCCCGGATTTGCCGACAGATTGTGAAGCCGTCTACATCAGGAAGCATTACATCCAAAACAGCCAGGTCCAATTTTTCATCTTCAATACAGTTAAGGGCATCCCTGCCGTTATAAAATTTAAAGACATTATAATTCTCATTTTTCAGATAAACTTCTACCAAATCGGCAATAGTTTGTTCATCATCAACTATCAAAATATTTGCAGCCAAAAGCATCATCTTCTTTCTCTTAAGCATATACTCCCATAATTATTATACTGTAAGTAAAAATTCAATTTACAGCTATTCACTTAATAAAATCTTAAGATTTTATTAAAATGAAACGACCTTCTCTAACTTGTTTAAATGGTTCTTTTTGTTTAAATCTATTCCAAGTCAGTTAATTCACATATATTATATTATTCAAACAAGAATATCACAAGCGCATGTCCTTAATGATTGTGCCCTTTGGCCTGTGCCCTGGGGCCAGTTCTCAGATATTCTTAATAGTTTTTAATTCACCTCAGTTAATATAAAAAAGATTCACAGAGCGTTTCCCCTATGAATCCGGTTATTTTCAAATATCATTTTATAAATATATCACTAGGAATGTTATATAGCTTGCAGGTTTTATTTTTTTCTGATTTTTACATCCCCTGAACTGGTTGTTATCGTTATATTACCGTTTCCATTTCCTACGCTTCCTTCAAGCTTATCTTCATCAATTTCGCCTGACTGTGCTACAGAAAAATCAGTGCGTATATCTCCTGAGGACGTGTTGACCCTAATACCAAACTGTGAGTCCGATGGAAGATTCAGTTCAATTTCTCCAGAGGAGGAACGCATATCAATATTGTTATTAAATACAGCATAATCAATTTTTATATCACCTGATTGAGCCTTTGTATTTAAATCACCGGAGAAGTTTACAAGTCTTATTTCCCCGGATGAAGTTGTAATGTCAGCTTTACCGCTCTTTAAGGCATATTCTATAACAGCATCCCCTGAGGAGGTTTCAAGCCCCAAATCCCCTCCAAATCCACCTATTCTCACATCACCGGATGAAGTCCTTATACTGCTGCTTTTTGCAGAAAAATCTTCTCCTTTTAAATCTCCCGAGGAAGTCTTGTAAGTAAAGTTTTC
>JBLNEL010000507.1:0-2584 GCA_050262615.1 Bacillota bacterium | reverse complement strand
GAAATCCAGAATACTGATAACAAAATCATTTCCATCGACGAAACTTCTGACGATGATCTTGCTGCCGCTGACCGAGTATTTCATTGCATTATCTACCAGCTCCTCGACCATATAGGACAAGTAGAATTCATCATAGGAAATTTTGACATCGGCAAGATCCATCTCCAGGTCCTCTAGTCTTTTGTGTTTTTCAGCTGCCTTAAGGGCATTCATCTGAATGATCATTTTAGGAGAACTGATATTGCGGGATGAAATATTTTTTACCGATTCGGGATCATTAAGCAGCAATGAGGCATTGGTATAATTAGTGAATTTCTTCACAAGGTTATTAAAACGTTTTGCAGAAACAGATAAATTATTGATTATGTAGTGGATCTCGTCATTTTCCATGAAATACTGAATTTCATCCTGCAGTATTTCCGAATAGCCCAGGATTGCCGTGAGCGGGGTTCTGAACTCATGCGGAACGGTAAGAGCTATACGGTCTCTTAAGTCATCCATTTTCTTTTTATGCTTCTCATGTTTTTCGAGTACACTGTTAACCGAATCGAGAAGGTCAGTGACTGAAACAGGCTTAACCAGATAATCATCAGCACCCATGACCATACCATATCTGAAATCTTCATATGCCGATTTAGCTGTCAGGAAGACAAAAGGTAAATTGGAGAGCACTCTGTCATTTCTTATTTTTGAGAGCAGTTCCATACCGTCCATCTCAGGCATTCTGATGTCAGAAATGATCAGATCCGGATAAACCTGCTTTGCCTTAAAAAAACAGTCATAGCCATTTTCAGCTGTAAAAATTATAAAGTCATTTTGCGATAGAATTTCTTCAAGATTATTTCTTACGATAACATCATCTTCGGCTATAAGTATTGTTTTCATGGTATTCCCTTTCTTTTGATGCAAAAATGGGCATGGAAACGGGTTTTACAGCGGCGGATGTAATATATGGCGGATTTTTGTAATAAACGGTTGAATAAAAAGGTTGAGGTACTATACGAAATACAGCTCCCGTATCCTGCTTGTGTACCTGCGGCTGCTTACAAGCGGCTCGGGGCATTTATCGAGGTAGATGCGCAGAGATGAATTGAACCAGTTCTCGATCTTTACAATATATTTAATGTTGATTATTGCAGACCTGTGTATCCTAAGGAAGGTATCTGAAGGAAGGGTTTCTTCCCATTCTTTCAGGATCTTTCTTACTGTGTGGTTTTTACCGTTAGATGTAATTACTTCGGAATATTCACCGACAGCATTAATACAGATTATATCCTTAAGATTAAGGTTAACTATTCCCTTAGCATCTTTTATAAATACAGTGTCGCCGGCCTTAAGGTTTTTGTCCTGCGGAACTGCGGCTGCAGCAGCTTTAGTCTCTTTCCTTAGTTTTATCAGTTCAAGCCGGGCATGGATTGCCTCAACCAGTTCCTTTGCATTAAATGGTTTAGTAAGATAATCATCCGCACCAAGGTTCATTCCGTACCGGAGATCCTTATGGTCTGTGCGGGCAGTAAGGAAAAGGAACGGAAGGTCCTGCAGTTCCGGGCTATTCCTGACAGTCTTTAATATTTCAAATCCCTCAATATCAGGGAGCATGATATCCGAAACAATAACATCCGGGATGATCTCTTCGATCAGTTTTATTGCCTTTTTACCATCTGGTGCAGTAAAGACCTTAAAACCTTCTGCCTCCAGGATTATTTCAATATTTTCAAGCAGCGACTGATCATCTTCGATTACAATTACTTTATACATTATTAGTTTCCTTTATTTAGACTGACCGGCAGTTTTACCGTAAAAGTCGAACCCATAGCCTCACTGCTGACAAATGAAATAGTGCCGTTCATCAGTTCAACAGCTTTTTTAACAATACTAAGTCCAAGTCCTGAGCCTTTGATATTCTGAACCATACGTGAGCGTGTAAAAGGTTCAAATATTCTCTCCTGCTCTTTTTCAGGAATGCCCATGCCTTCATCTTTTACTTCAAAAATAAATTCTTCTTCAGAAGAGACAGCAGTAATAAACACCTTCTTTTCCTTTGGTGTATACTTTACAGCGTTTGAAATAAGGTTCATTGTGATCTGTCTGAGCAGTTTTTTATCTGCATTAAGCTCTGTTTTGCCGGCAGAATGGGTCATTATGATCTCCGGTTTATCCGGATAACCGGTATTTATCTCCTCCAGGATCTCCTCCAGGAATTCATCAAAAACAATACTGCACGGCGCAGTGCTTACTTTTCCTGAATCTATGCGGTTTATTTCACTGATCTCATTTAATATATCCAGCAGGTTATTAATAGAAGTTTTAATCTTCTGGTAGTGTATTGCTTTCTTTTCTGGAGTAAACCTTTCGGAATAATATTCCAGGATTTCAGCCGACGACAAAATTGCAGCCAGAGGAGTTCTGAACTCATGGGAGACCAGCGAGACGAAGCGGGACTTCATTTCATTGAGCTCTTTTTCTTTTACCAGGGCATTTCTGATATCAATTTCTGCTTTTTTAAGCTCACTTATATCAAAAAAGTTAGCAAGGAGCATCTGCGGATTGCCGAGTTCATCTTTAATAAGTGAACAGACCATGT
>JBLNEL010000506.1:0-7948 GCA_050262615.1 Bacillota bacterium | reverse complement strand
CAGTTTACGTTTTTTACCAGACAGGTCTTTAAGATTAACTCTCCATATTTCAGCATTTACATCATCAGGGACAAAATATGTTATTTCACCTCTGATACCATTTACTTCAGTAATTATCTTTGTGTAACCCTGTCCGTGATGAGCTTCGTATTTATCATACTTTACATCAATTGTAGGAGCCCAGCTTAACGACCAGTATTTACCTGTTGCGGTGTCTTTAACAATGACATATCTTCCCGGGCGGTCCCAAGGCAAACAGTTATAACGCATTCTTGTAAGCCTGTTATCTCTCGGAGTATCAAGGAAGCTAAATCCGCCTCCAGTGTGGGAGATTAGTCCGGCATAATGATCATTCCACATATAGTTAAACCAGGGGCGGGGAGTTCTCGGATCAGTAATTACGTATTCTCTTCCGTCTTCTGAAAAATACCCGTATTTGTTTTCAAACATATTTTTTGCTTTCCTTAAGAGTGAAAAAATAATGAAAAGTTCAGTTACAAATTTACGCAAATACTTAGATTAAGGACAGCATTATTTAAAATAAATGAAAAGGTAATATTGTATTCCGACCAATAAAATAAGGGTCAGTATGCAAGTATAGTTTAGGCAGGATAATGATAGTAATGTCAAAACAAGGATATGCCATTTAAATATTATTCTATCGTACTGCTTTTACTCTGGCTTTTTGATTGGTACAAGCAGAATTGGTTTTTTAATTGCCCGGGTTATTTTAGCAGTGACACTACCTGACCAAAAAGCTTCCATTCCTGATTTTCCATGAGTCCCAAGGACAACTATATCGGCACTTGAATGCCTGCTGGAATCAATAATAGCATCTTCCGGATCTTCACGGAAAGTTTCTGATGTGACGGCTATGCCCAGACCAGAAATTGTATTTTTCAGATTTGATAAATATTCCTGTGAACTGGCTGCTACCATCTCCATCATTCTTGTGGTTGTGCCTGGAAGAAACTTACTAGGTGATGTCCACTCTCCAGAAAGACTTCCGAAAACCGGAACGGCCATAAGCAGATGAAGTCTGGAACTGCATGCTTTTGCAATATCTTCAGCAACAGACAAAGCTCTTTCATGTTCAGGATTACCGTCAACCGGGACAAGCATAAGCTCGCATTTAAATGACTGAATAATATTATCAGTTTGAGGCTGAATCAGAAGAACAGGAGTCTTTCCCATACCAATTACCTTCTGAGCAATGCTGCCATAAAGGAAATCTCTCATTCCTCCATGTCCATGAGTACACATAATAATCAAATCAGGATTAAATTCACCTGAATGCTCAACAATACTTTGTGCCACATTTTTTACTTTATCTTCATGGACGTGATATGTCACATTTATATTTTGTGAAAAGCTTGTCACAGAAATGTTTTTAAGGTATGCTTCAGCCTCGGCAGGGTTATCAAGGTGTTTTTCGCCATGAATACTGCTGGGAGCATCTTTTTCAATTACGTGGATCAGCGTAACTGAAGCTTCCAGTTTATCAGCAAGATAGGCTGCAGCAGGTAAAACAGATTCTGCTAAATGTGATCCGTCCAGAGGGACTAACATATTTTTAAACATATTCTACCCAAAGAATATTTGATATAATAAAAACAGATTTAATGCAACAATTAAAAATGCAATAATTGAAGCAATAATTGAAGTGAATTTTTTGTTAACTAATATTCCCATGATCTTTTTACTACTAGTAAACATAACCAGTGGGATTATAGCAAACGGGAGCCCAAAACTTAAAACCACCTGGCTTATTACCAGTGTTCTTGTAGGATCCAGGCCCCAGGCAATTACAATCAAAGAAGGGAAGATTGTTATTAGTCTTCTTAACCAAACAGGAATATGCCAGTGCAGGAATCCCTGCATAATTACCTGTCCGGCGCTTGTCCCCACGCTGGAAGAGGAAAGACCTGAGGCCAGCAATGATATTGCAAAAATCCAGCCTGCAGCATGTCCAAGCAAAGGCTGAAGCGTAAGATGAGCTTCCTCAATCGATGCTATATGTGTAAGTCCCTCTTTGAAAAAAGTAGAAGCAGCCATAATAAGGATAGCCATATTTACCAGGCTTGCAATGCTCATTGCAAAAGCCACATCAACGATCTCAAACCTGAAAAGCTTTTTAAGTTTATCAGGATCTTTTACCACAATTCTTCCTTGAGTAAGAGCCGAATGAAGGAAAATAGCGTGCGGCATTACAGTTGCTCCGAGAATTCCGGTTGCAAGAATAATACTTTCAGTCCCCTGAAACTGTGGAACAAAAGAATGATATACTACCTGTCCCCAATCAGGTTTATCCAATATTGATTGGATCAGATAGCAGACAGCAATAACACTGACCATTCCGGCAATTACTGCTTCAAGCGGTCTGAAGCCATAGCGTTCCAATCCTAAGATCAGGAATGTAGCGATTGCTGCCAGAACACCGCCCCATATTAAAGGAATACCAAATAGTAAATTAAATCCAAGTGCGGCTCCTAAAAACTCGGCCAGATCAGTTGCCATAGCAACAAGCTCCATTAAAAACCACATAATATAAGCAACTGGCCGCGGGAATTGGTCTCTGCAATGTTCAGCTAAATTTTTTCCGGTAGCAATCCCCAGTTTTGCAGAAAGGGTCTGGATAAGGACGGCCATTAAATTACTTGCAACAATTACCCAAAGCAGTGTATAGCCAAACTGTGATCCGCTCTGTATATTTGTTGCGAAGTTACCCGGATCAACATAAGCTACGCTGGCAATAAATGCAGGACCTAAAAAAGGGATCAGTCGCGCTAACAACCCTTTTTTTGTGCTTCCGGACAATGTAGCTTCAGCTGAAGCTCTTATTTCTACATCAGCTAATGACGGTGTTGAATTGTTCTGTTTTTTCATAATGTTTATTTCTAAGGCCGCAGTAATTACTGAGATTAATGCGGCCAGAATGAATTACTTCAATTTACGGTAAGTTGTCTGACTTTTAATAAATTTAACCTGAATTATGTCACTTTGCAAGTAATCATAAGGGAAATTTCTAAAAAGTAAATTCCATTCCAATATTAAAAAATCTTTTACTATACAATTGCGGAATCCACATAGGCTGTTTAATTTCCTTAAAAGTCTGCATCCATATGTAATTAGCTATGTTTTTTTTGTCAAATATATTCAGTACTTCTGCAATCAGCTTTATCTGATATTTGTTTAATATCTTAAAATATGCAGTCAGTCCCATATCAGCGCGCATATAAAAAGGGAAAACTGCTCTTTGGTCCATTACTGTTGAAACGTATTGTTTCCCGGTGGATGGATCCAATGAAGCCTTTCTTTCCGGGTACAAAAAGCCGCTGCCAAACAATAACCGCAAATGTGACTGCCAGTTCTGATGTTTTGGAAATTTATCCTGAAGGAAGATTTGTATTGTATGAGACTGATCCAGAAACCGTCTTTGATATTGATAGCTGCCGTTCTTATATCTCTCTTTTGAGTCAAGGTAGCTATATCCAATCCAGCTTTGAACATTGCTTGTTATTTCTCCCTGAAACTGCAGATCAATTCCATAGGCATAACCTTCCATGTTATTTCTGCCGCCATATTCCAGTTTCAGCTGTTCGATGTAATAAGGGATAAGATTATCAAGACTTTTATAGTAAGTCTGTATCTGAAACTTTACTTTCTCCTTAAAGAAATAATCCCATCCGAATACATAAAAAATTGCTTTTTGAGATTTTAACAGATTTGCCTGAGTCTCTAATTTGTTTCTTAATTCATAATAAAATGGAGGCTGATAGTAATAGCCCCAGCTGAAATTTAAGGTATGAGCTGCCGAAGGGTAATAAATTAGAGACGCTCTGGGGCTGAATAACTTTTCATTGGTATAATCATAATACAGAAATCTGATTCCGGCATTCAGTTTAATATTATCATATATGAATGTTTCATCCTGAATATAAATAGAATAAGAGTTAAACCTTAAGCTAGTATTAATGTTTCTGGAATCAGGAAAATCTGTCATATATAAGGAGGAAGTTTCATATGAATTCTCATTAATATTATTTTTCAGATGTATCAGATTTGCTGTTAATCCCGCCATCAGATTGTGGTTTGAAATTTTTCCACTGAGGACAATTTGACCTTCTCCTGAAATAAAAAATAAAGAATTATCTGAAAATTGCTTCCTCGATTTCAGATAGATATAATCATGTTCACCGCCAAAATCGGGGCTGTCACTGTAATATAGATCAGAAGAAGTATTCCCGTTTTCTTTTTCATTAGTGTGGTAAACAGATAAAGCAGTAACAAGTTTGAAACCGCCAGGAATATGATGTAATAATTTTAATCCCGCAAAATTTGTATTAAAACTATAGGAGTTATTACCTTCGAACATAATTTTTATTCCTCTGATATATTTAGCAGGAAGACTATCTTTTTTAGGGATTGCCTGCTGGAAGTTCCCCTGAAATTCATAAGGAGAGAATTTGAATTTATTACTGGCACTGATCAGGAGTAATTCAACAGCCGTATTTTGTGAAATATTATAATTCAGCAATGCCTGAATATCAGCAAAATAGGGCATGTAGCTGCCTGTTGTATGGAGCTTATTAAGGAATAATCCGGGATTCGCATATCTTGCTCCAATAATATAATTAAGATTTTTATAATGGTGATTAAAAGAGCCGGCAAAATTCATCAGGTCAGCTTTCAGATTTCCGCGAATACTATCCTGAAATTCATTCATGTAGGTTATTTCAAGTGCCGAAGACATCTTATCGCCAAGACGGGCAGGGAATCCGCCTGCAAAAAACTGCATATCTTTCAGCATATCAGGATTTATTAAAGTTTGATTCTCTTCCACTCCTTGTTTAAGCATAAAGGGTTTGAATATTTGAAAGCCATTTAAATAAACCAAGTTCTCATCAAAATTTCCACCTCTGACATTATAGCTGCTGCTTAACTCGTTATTTGAGGTAACACCTGGAAGGATCTGTATACTTCTGAGAGGATCCGAATATAGATTGGGCATGTTCCTTATGTCCTGGCTATCAAGTTTTTGTCTTTCGACTGTGGACTTTTGTTTATTGCCAATGACAGTAACAAGATCCTCTTCTATTAAAGAAGGCTCTAATTCAATTAACAGATCGTATATGTAGCTCTTTACCCTAAGATCAATTTCTCTGAAAACCGTCTTAAAGCCAACATGGCTGAATTTAATAAGGTACTTACCTTCCGGTATATATAATATGAAGTGTCCTGAAGAGTCTGTAACTGTACCTCTGTTATTAATAGTGATAATAGCATTGCAGTTTATTACCGGACGATTTGTAGATTTGTTAATTACTTTTCCTGATATGGATGCTTGTCTGATCTGGGGGAAGCAAACAGAAGATAATAAAATGAAAATGACTAATAAACGCATCTGAGGTCCTTATAGTTTATTTGAGTATGATTCAGAATAGTAAACTAAAGAGCCAGTAATGCTCCTTTGAATATTAGTTAATTTAGGTCAAATATAAATACATGGATAAAAAAATACAAGTCATTAAGAAATATCCAGGCATAAAAAAAAGGCTGTCTCAGACAAGCCTGGCGTGAAGAAAATTCTTTGCAAAATACTATATAAGATTGATGTAGTATTTTTTCAGCTTTCGCAAAGAATTTTCACAAAATCCGGCTTATGAGAGAAAGCCCCTTGTAAATCAAAGAATAATTATTATTGAAAAGTATCAGCTGAGTTTATAATAGTTACATTTTTTACATTCAATTTAAAATTTGCAACTTCTTCATCTTCAGTCAATACCTCTTTAGGTAATCCTGCCTTTACAATATTTGAATAAGTCATTGGAGAGCTTAAGTTTTCTTTCAGGCTTCTTGCAAGTTCAGGCGCCTCACTCTTATCGGTTACAATTGTCACGAACATATTTTCAACTGTCCAGTATTTTTTAATTGCATTATTAACATCATCGAGAGTTAGTTTTGAAAGGAGCTCATCCATTTCTTTTATGTAATCTTTTCGTCCATAAAACTTCGAATCCAAAAGATAACCCAACTGATTTGACGGGGTCTGGATATAAAGTTTAATATAGCTTCTTAAAAATGTTCGTGTTGCTTCAAAGTCTTCTTTGGTCATCCCGTATTTTACAAGGTCATCAACAGCTTTTAGTGCCATGCGGAGAGCAAAGTGAGCATGTCCTACATTGACATTCTCCAATTCTTTATACTGGAGTTTCAGCTGCTTGGCAATCTGAACAGGTCTGATCCATATAGAAAAATAATTTGATGAGCGCGGTACTCCGGCAGGAGGCAGCATATTAGAGCCGCCGTTTTCATACCATTCAATGTAGGAATAATCCCCATAATTCATTGAGCGCGTTTCACGAAGCTTCTTGTAAAGGAGTGCATAGGACTTTCTGTGTTCACCGAGAAAAGAATTTGCAACCATAAGTGCAGCAAATTCATCATTCTTTCTTGTCAGATTCATTGGGAGTCCGGTAAATATAGCTGACCCGAATGCATTGTCCTTTGCAATTATTTCTACATTTATTCCATCGGGTTTGTTGGCAGTTCCGGGGACGGGGATAGCCGGCTTATGATTGGATAGTCCCTGCAAATCCTTTTTTAATGTACTTAAAAACTCATCAGAGTAATTGCCTGCAATACCGATCGTCAAATTATTATTTGTAAAGAAGTTTTTATAGTGGGATTTAACATCTTCAAGGGAAATATTCTTTACACCCTGAGATGTACCTTCTTTTTTATGCTGATAGTTAGTCCCTCTGAATAGCAAGTCTTCAAGCGCTTTTTTGCTGTATTCTTCGTCTGATGAAGCCCTAATAACCTGGTCAACGTAATTTTGCTGATTTACTTTTACTCTTTTGAAATCAGCTTCATTAAAAGAAGGTGTCAGCATTAAACCCTTTACAATTGGATAGAAATCCTTAATAAAATCAGCAGGTACAGCGAAAGTAAATATTGAAACTTCCTTATCGACTGTTACATAATAATAAGCAGCCCAGGGGAAGATCTTATCCTGTATCTGGTTGAATGTAAATTCATTTGTACCGCCCTGAGTTATTGTATTAGCAGTAGTATAGGTCAGACCTTCTTTTCCAGCCGGATCAGTAATTGATCCATTTTTAAACATCAGTTTAATAATTATCTTATTTGATTTAGGAAGTTTTAATTCTACAACTTCCTGTGCAAACAATGCACCAGCAATCAATATACTTAACAATAGTGATCTCATTATTTTACTCCTCCCTGTGCATCCGGTGAAATTGTTGCAATTGTTAATCCGGAAGGTACAAAATATTTCTTTGCAACATTTTTTATATCCTCAACTGTTACTTTATCGTATAGTGCATAATATCTGTTGAGTGATTCAGGATCGCCTGTAAGATAAATATAACGGGAGAGGGAGTTTGCAATTGATTCAGGACTGTCTATTCTCATTGCAAAGCTATATTTGATATTTGATTTTGTATCTTCCAGGAGTTTTTTATCGACTCCAGAGAGCTTGACATTTTCAATAGCTTTAACTATTTCATCTTTTACATACTGCATATCATCTTTCTTTAACAGCGCTGCTGCAATACTGATAAGGTTTGGGTCGCGTGAGCCTTCGGCATCACCGCCTATTGACCTTGCCTTTTGCTCTTCAATGACCAGTTTTTTGTAGAGAGCCGAATTGGATGAAAATAACATAGTAGTCAGGACATCAAGAGCAGCCAGGTCGATTGACTTATCGCTGAATGCGGGACCTTTATAATCAAGTTCAAGATAGGGAGGTATAGTTGTGTTCTGAAGATGAGTATAGCGTGTCCCATTTTGTTTAGGTTCTGCAGGGACATCTGCTTTGTAGTTACCTTTCTTCCAACTGCCGAAATATTTTTCAGCAAGTTTATTCACTTTTTCAGGTGTCACATCGCCAACAACAACTATGGTTGCATATTCTGGTCTGTAG
>JBLNEL010000505.1:0-9203 GCA_050262615.1 Bacillota bacterium | reverse complement strand
CGAATCCCCTCATGGGCCGTTGCGGCGCTTCCCTCCAACGTGCAGCGCAAGCTGCTGGTGATTGCGGAGGACTGGTGTGGTGACGCGTCCAAGCATTTCACTTTTTATTGTCTGGCGGGCAGGAATAAAAGGTACAGAAGTCTTCAGACCTGTCTTCTTTTTTGCAATTCAGCTCATACTGAACGTACTTTGGTCATATCTTTTCTTTGGGTTAAAAAGTCCGCTGGCTGCACTCTACGGAATTACAGTGCTCTGGATAGCAATCCTTATTACCATCTTTCAGTTTTTCCGGATCAAAAAGGTTGCAGCATACCTGCTTATCCCTTATATTCTCTTGGTTTCATTTGCCGCATTGTTGAACTACTCAATCTGGCAGCTGAACTTCAGATAGTTAGAATTTTACAGAGCAAATATCATTTAATACAATGACCGGAAACATCGCTGACAGACAGCAAAAAATTGCAGCTTTGCTTGTAACTACATTAAGTTCATTTATAACTCCTTTTATGGCCTCGGCAATTACAATCGGACTGCCCGCACTTAGCCGTGAGTTCAATATGGATGCTGTTCTTCTGAGCTGGGTTGCCACTTCATATCTTTTGTCAACAGCAGTATTCCTTGTCCCGATTGGCAAGGCTGCTGATATTTACGGCAGAAAAAAGATATTTACAATTGGTATGGGTATTTACACTGCTTCAACACTTGCATGCGCTCTGTCTGCTTCACCGTTTTTGCTTATACTTTCACGAATCGTTCAGGGCTTCGGCAGCGCAATGATCTTTGGAACAGGAATAGCAATCCTTACATCTGTTTATCCTCCCGGCGAAAGGGGTAAGGCTATTGGAATTAATATTGCTACTACTTACACCGGACTTTCCTTAGGCCCATTCTTTGGCGGTATACTGACTCAAAACCTGGGCTGGAGAAGTATATTCTTTTCAAATGTGCCTCTTGGAATAATTGTGCTGTTTGTAATTTTTAAATTGAAAGGTGAATGGGCAGAGGCTAAAGGAGAAAAACTCGATATTACAGGTTCACTGCTTTTTTCACTTATGCTGATCTGTATTATGTTTGGCTTTACTTTACTCCCGTCATTAAAAGGTACATTGCTGATCTTATCAGGTATAATCGGTCTTTTGGCATTTATTAAATGGGAAAACCGTGTTAATAATCCGGTACTTAATATCTCATTATTCAGAGAGAATTTGGTCTTTACTTTCTCAAACCTCGCAGCACTGATAAATTATAGCGCAACTTCAGCTATCGCTTTTCTTTTGAGTCTTTACCTGCAGTATATAAAATCCTTAAGTCCGCAGGACGCCGGACTTGTACTGGTTTCACAGCCAATAGTTATGGCCGTGGTCTCTCCATTTGCCGGAAAGCTGTCTGACAAAATAGAACCCAGAGTGCTGGCATCAATTGGAATGGGTATTATTGTTATAGGTCTTTCACTGCTTTTCTTAATCGGAAACAGCACTTCAATTGGTTTTATTACTATCGGACTTATACTTCTGGGCTTGGGATTCGGATTGTTTTCATCGCCTAATACAAATGCAATCATGAGTTCGGTTGATAAAAAGTTCTATGGCATTGCTTCAGCAACACTGGCTACAATGCGTCTTACAGGACAGATGATGAGTATGGCCCTGGCAATTATGATATTTTCAATTTTTATCGGCAATGTGCATATAAACCCTGCTAACTACAGCCAGTTTATTTTTAGTGTAAAGATCCTCTTTGTAATATTTGCACTTCTTTGCTTCGGTGGTGTTTTTGCTTCACTTGCCAGAGGAAAAGTGAGAAAAGATACTGAAAAGTAAAAAGATAATAAAATCGTACCCGGTTTTTTGCCCTTAATCGTTTTTAATTATAACCGATAATCTGGGGAAGACTTGTAAATATTTTTTTTAAGCCGGGAATTATGTCAGAAACACAGTTTGAATCAGTACTTAATATGTTTAACGTGTCACTTGAGGAGATATGCCAGAGATCTGAGCTGGACGAGAGCCATATCTACAGACTCTTAAGCCGTTCTGCTGAACCTGATTCAATTACACTTGAAAAATTAGCCGGAATACTTTGTGTCTCGGAAAAAGAAATACTCAGGTTTATTAAGTTAAAAAAGAAAAATTCAGATAACTTACTTATCTATCCCGCCTTTACTTCTTTCAGTGAACCGCTATATATATTCAAGCTTTGTGCCTTCGAAAATGTTCAGGGGATTTCTCTTAATAAGTATCTCTCGTTTATCCCTGAAGGTTTTAAGGTGGAGTACAGGCTCCTTCAGGGGGAAATGACAATTTATACAAGTCATACTATCTCTACCTATACAAATAATATTGAGATATTCATTCCATCTGATTTTGATGATGAGGAGTATATTGCCGACTTGGCAAAACATAGCATGCTGCTGATTAAAATTTCTGTTTCCTGATAATGTACTTCCATCTCATACTTGCCTTCTCGTCTTAGTAATTTATCTCTCTCTCTTCCTTATTGTGATTATCTTCTTCATGCACCATTTCTTCCTGGTATAGCTGCAGTTTATAATATCTTTTGTATATTCATTTTCGAGCCTCTTGTTTTTTTTTCTAATTCTTCCTGTTTCATATAAAACCTCTTGTGTTTAGCCTGAGAATGTTTTAAGTTAGAAAATCCTTAGACCCGGCAGACACATCCGGGGTCCTCTTCTTAAAGAATAGAATAACATTAATATTTTTTCCACTCAGGGAGAAGTATGTATGAAAAAGGGCAATTCGCACACTTCAGGTTCAAGGGCACTTATCAGAAAAGTTGAAGTTCTGCTTTCCAGGATGAAGGAAGATAACATAGTCATGGAACCAGGAATCAGTGAGCTGATAAACGAACTCCAGGCCCAAAATGAGGAACTCAGAAGATCTCAGGCTCAGACCGAAGAATTAAAGACAAAATATTATAACTTCTTTAATCTTGCTCCGGTTGCTTACTTTTCATTTGATACAGATCTGGTGATTAAGGAAGTCAACAGCACTGCCGAGCGGCTTTTTCATAAGAAGCGTAGTATGATGCTAAAAACTCCTTTTGTAGTTTATGTTGCCCCTCAATATAAAAGCATATTGTATTCCCATCGCAGTAAAATAATTGAATCAAAAAAAAGACAATCCTGCGAGCTTAAACTCCTCAGAGGAGATGGAAAAGAGTTTTACTCTCTGCTGGAAAGTGTGCCTGTACTAAATGAAAATGACGTAATTACTGAGATACATTCAACCTGCAGTGATATTACACAAAGGCGGCAGATCGAACTTAAAAAACAGGCAAAGCTCATTCAGACTTCTGTTGAAAACATGCTCGATCCGTTTGCTATTCTCCGGGCTGTAAAAAATGGCTCGGAGGAAATAAAAGACTTCGTCTATGAATATATAAATGAAGCAGGCTGCAGATATAACCGCATCTCTAAAGAACAGATCCTTGGCGAAAGTCTGCTTAAAAGCTTTCCTGCCTTTAAGACTAACGGTATATTTGGACACTTCTGCAAGGTCTTTGAATCGGGCGAGCCTGTTACTCTTAAGACTATCACTATGGATCCATCTGCTTCGGGCAGAGAATCGAGAGGTATTCTTGACCTTAGAATAAACAGACTAAACAGCGGAGTTGTAGTAACCTGGCGCGATATAACAGAAAGACTTAAGGCTGAGGAAAGAATTCATTATCAGTCACAGCTAATTGAAAATGTCAGTGATGCAATCATTACGGCTGACGACCAGTTCAGGATATCCTCCTGGAATAAAGCTGCAGAAAGAATATTCGGATTGAAATCTGAAGAGGTTGCCGGAGAAAATGTCTTTGAGATTGGCTACCATATTGGTATGACTGAAAAATGTGAGGAAAAACTTAAAAGACTTAAAGAGAAGGGATATCTTGCAACTCAGGAAATTATTACTTTTGACGGGAATTCCCCCAAAAAGCTTGACTCTGTTATAATTGCTAATTATGATCATACCGGAAATATTAAAGGCTATATTGCAATTATCAGAGATATTACTGAGAAACTCAAAGCTGAGGAGCAGATCCTCAAGGAGAAAAAACGTCTGGAAGTGCTCGCCGAAATATCCGAGATATTCGGCAGCGTTGAGGCCGATTTCAAAACTGTTACAGAATATACCACAAGGAAAATTGCAAGTGCATACAATGATATCTGTATTATGCACCTGATAAGTGATAACGGCACTAAATTAAATAACGTTGCTTTCTATCATCCGGATGAAAAAACTTTGGATTTCCTGAAGAAATTATTCGAAAAAGAATCTCATGGAATTACTGACAGCATAACCTGGATGGTAATTGATTCTGAAAAGCCTGCTCTTATTACCTCGATTGATAAATATACTGAAATTGAAAAATTTAATCTGAACTATACTGAATATGCAGATGTTTTTGGACTAGCAAGTGTACTGATTGTTCCGGTTATGCACCAGGGTAAAGTAATCGGAGCTCTTTCATTGTTTAGAAACAGGAAGGATGAACCCTATGAAATAGAAGATCAGGTGCTGCTGCAGAATGTTGCAAATAAGATATCCTTGGCTCTTGCCAATCATAGGCTATTTAGTGAAAAACTAAATGAGATTGAAGAAAGAAAATCTGCTCAGAAAGAATTAGCCGCACAGCAGCAAATGATGCGCAGTGTTCTTGAAACTATACCTGTCGGAGTATGGATAACCGACAAAAGCGGGAAGGAAATACTAAGCAACAAGGCACTGAGAAATATCTGGGGCGCAGATAAACTCCCTGATCAGGGCTCCGATGATACTCATGCATGCAGCGCATGGCTTCCGGAAAATGGCAAAAATATCGACCTTATAAAATGGTCTTCTGAAAGGGCCCTGCTGGGCGAAAGCCTTTTTAACCAGGAAGTGCTTATACAATGCTTCGATAATTCCTACAAAACAATATTAAATTCTGCTGTCCCTATTAAAGATGATACTGAAGAGGTTCAGGGCGCAATTATTGTAAATTTCGATATTACGGACCGCAAAGACTATGAAATGAAACTGCAGCAGACCTTAGATGAACTCGAGCGCTCTAACAGAGAGCTTGAACAGTTTGCCTACATTGCTTCTCATGACCTTCAGGAACCATTAAGAATGGTTTCAAGCTATACTCAGCTGCTTGAAAAACAATATAAGGATCAGCTTGATTCCAGAGCAGTGGAGTATATTTCATTTGCAGTCGAAGGTGCAAGACGTATGCAGGCATTAATAGTTGACCTCTTAAAATATGCAAGGGTTACAACAAGAGCCCAGGCCTTTGAGCTTGTAGACTGTAATCTGGTTCTCAGGGAAGTGATATCTGACCTAAAAATGGCAATCGATGAAAACGGTGCTGAAATTGTCA
Organism: Bacillota bacterium; assembly: GCA_050262615.1. Lineage (GTDB taxonomy): Bacteria > Bacteroidota > Ignavibacteria > Ignavibacteriales > SURF-24 > JAUZPB01. Next base: position 3,833 of record JBLNEL010000505.1, on the reverse strand, counting down.
GTCATGACCTGCCTGAGATTTATGCCGATCCGACACAGTTCAGGCAGCTGATACAAAACCTGATCGGCAATGGAATTAAATTCCGCAGCAGTAAAAATCCTGTAATAAATGTCTCAGCTGTACAGGAGAAATCAGAATGGGTCTTTTCTGTTAAGGATAACGGTATAGGCATCGACCAGAAACACTTTGGTAGAATATTCATGCTTTTCCAGAGACTCCATGAACGCGAAAAATATCCTGGTAATGGCATTGGACTGGCTGTATGTAAAAAAATAGTTGAACGACATGGAGGCAGAATATGGGTCGAATCAGAAACATCTAAGGGTACCAGCATGTTCTTTACTATGCCAATTAAAAACTGATGCTAAATGAGCCCATAGTCCAATGTCCAAAGTCCGCGAAGCGCCCGCCTGTCCGCCTTTGTAGGGCCTTCGGCGTGGCATAGTCGAATCAGGATAAAAACAGTCCAAAGTCAAGGGAGTCCAAAGTCAAGGGAGTCCAACCCGTGCCAGTCTTTCTTGACTATGGACCTCGTGCCCGCCTTCGGCGGGATGGACTTTGGACTTTGGACTATTTATCTTTTTGACTTTCTGAAATTTTTATTATTTTTAGGCCGGAAATCTATCTGTCCCATATTCTCAGGTATCTCGGCAATGAAGAACGTCTCTAAAGTAGTTGTTGTTTTCTTACTTGCTTTTATCAGCCTCTCATGTGAAGAAGACTTTAATCCTGCTTCAACTTTTAAAGAATATTATGTGCTTAACTGCCTAATTAACTATGATGAGAGTAAGACTCCTACTAGCATAACTACCAGGGCTTTCCTTGGTAAATCTTATAAAACCGATGGATTCGTATCCCCGGGAGTACACGATACTAATTTAATAAAGACCGATATTTATCTTTCGATCAATGGACAGAAAACACCTTTTCGCTGCTTCAGAAACCGCGGCACTGATACTACATGGCTTAACTACTACTATGCAAATCCTGCAATTTTCTCGCAGAATGTCGTAAAACTTTATGCCAATCTTCCGAACGGGAAAGTGCTTACTTCTGAAACCGTAATTCCTTCGGGTAAAAGCTTTAGCGTAAACTATGACTGGCCTCATGGGGTAACGCCTAAGATCAGTCAGTTTAAATGGGGTAATGGGGTTATAATAAGCTGGCTTAATGATAATGAAAACAATCTTCTGTTCCCTAAATGCACTATACTCTACCAGAAAATCAGTACTATGGAGTACAAGGAAATTGAAGTCCCGCTGAAGGTAGTTAAAAAAGATGGACAGCTTACTCCGCTCTATCCGATGCCTACAAAGGATAGCTGCGCCGATTTTGAGTTTACTGCAATTGATTATGTCTTAAAGAAAATTGCTGAAACTGAAGGCGATCCGTCGGACTGCCGTGTCGGAAAAATTAACTTCGTGCTCAGGGAATGTGATGCAAACCTGTCCGACTACTTTTCAAGCAATAAAGGCTTTATGGATATGTATTCTGTCCGCTTAGATGAAAATATCTTTTCATCTGTCAATGGCGGCTTAGGCGTTTTCGGCACCGTAAGAACTCACAGAATGAAGATAAATCTTTACCTGGCTAAAGATTGGGTTACAAGCTACGGACTAAAATTTATGGAATTCTAAAGCTTATCGAACTCTAAAGCTTATCGAAAGTCAGATGTTTATCATGTCCTGAAGTTTATCATGTCCTGAAGTTTATCATGTCCTGAAATATTTCAGGCACTGAAGTCTATATAACTTTCCAACTTACCGGATCCGAAATTATTTTCCATTGCCCTTCTCTAAATTTTCTCTTAACTTTTTAAGAAATGCGGAAAAGTTAAAATGAGCAATGTCCCAATACCAGAGAACGAAGAGAAAAGATTAAAAGCCTTAAACCAGACAGACCTGCTTGATACTTCAGACGAGGAATTGTTTGATAATATTACATACCTGGCTTCTTATATCTGCAAAACCCCGATTGCGCTTATTACTCTTGTCGATAAAGACCGTCAGTGGTTTAAGTCAAAAGTTGGCTTCGATTATAAGGAAACATCCCGTGATGTCTCTTTCTGCGCTCATGCAATAACTAATCCTGATGATATATTTATTATTAATGATACTCATAAAGATGAGCGGTTCTCGCACAATCCGCTTGTTACGTCTGACCCCAGTATACGGTTCTATGCCGGACTGCCACTGGTTACCCGTGAGGGCTATGCTCTGGGAACACTTTGCGTAATTGACCGCAAACCGAGGGACTTGTCACGAGAGGAAATTTCTGTACTAAGGACTCTCAGACAAAGCGCAATAAATGAAATTGAATTCAGACGGACAATTAAGGAACTCGCACGCACGGTTGAGGAAAAGGATATTGCTAAAAAAGACCTTCTGGAAATAAATGAAAAGCTTAAAGAAACTGTTACTCTTCAGTCTGAGGAACTTGAATCTGTAAATGAAACCCTGGAAAATGAGATCCGTGAACATAAAAAAGCAGAAGAGGAACTTAGAAATGCTCAGAAAATGGCTTCCGCTGCAGCTAAAATGAAAACCGATTTCCTTTCACAAATTTCACATGAAATCAGAACACCTCTTAATACTGTCTTAAGCTATATATCACTGGTCTCAGAATCAATTGGGGCTACAACTGATCTGGATGTTTCTTACTTCTTCCAGGCAATTGAAAAAGGCGCAAAAAGACTTATAAGAACTACCGAACTTATTCTTACAATGTCACAGGTGCAGTCAGGTGACTATGAAACAATAATTGCAGATGATGATATTGCAGATAATATTCTGATCCCTCTGATTGATGAAATAAAACCCTTGGCAGATGAGAAAGGACTAAGAGTTGAATTTTTAAAGGAAACTTCAAGAACTATGCTTCCTTTCGACAGAAATACCATCAGACAGGTATTTACTCACCTGATTGAAAACGCAATAAGGTTTACCGATAAAGGTGTGATCAGTCTCAGTCTATACAGGGATGAAAACGATAAGCTGAATGTAAAGGTAACCGATACGGGAAAAGGTATAAGCCCTGAGTTTATGGAAAATATTTTCTCCCCTTTTTCACAGGAAGAGACTGGATATACAAGAAAGTATGAGGGCACAGGACTGGGACTTGCACTGGTCAGGAAATTCTGTGAATTAAATAACGCTGAAATTTCTGTGCAAAGCCAGCAGGGAAGAGGAACATCTTTTACTGTTACTTTCCTTTAACTTATTTTACTAAAACAAATTTCTTCGAATCAATGAATCCTCCGGCAGTTATCCTGTATATGTAGATCCCTGCAGGCAAAGCTGATCCATCAAACTTTACATTATAAATCCCTGCATTCTGCTTCTGATCTATCAGATGCGCAACTTCACGCCCGAGAATATCAAATATGTCAAGCTTCACCTGCCTGCTTTCTCCTATGCTGTAGGAAATAATTGTCGATGGATTAAACGGATTCGGATAGTTTTGATAAAGACAATACTTATCTATAGTAAGGCTGTTCTCATTTACACTGACTACAGCATTTGTATCACCATAGCTTACTCCGTCAATAATACATCCTTTCAGCGAATCGGCTGTAAAACCCATGTCATAAAATAATCTGACCCATGTCAGTCCAAGCCCATTTGTAAGTTCATATTCAACATCCATCGGATATGCACGGCTCTGATAACTTCTTGTTACTAAAGCCTTGTTCCAGAAATACTTTTCCTTTTCATTTAAGAACTGCGACATAAACCTGAAACCTCCGGGCAGGGAATATAAAGGCCTGTACCTGGAGGAATATACTGTATCTCCCGGCGCAATTGAAAGATCATCAAGCAGGAGTTCGTTATCAG